>CAYRAC010000214.1:3556-6745 GCA_964422045.1 uncultured Steroidobacteraceae bacterium | reverse complement strand
AATGCGCCGCTCGGCCGCGCCGTGATCGGCGGACTGCTGTTCGCGACCGTTTCGACCTTGCTGTTCGTGCCGGTGATATTCGCCGGCATTCATCAGCGGCTCGAATCACGCAAAGCCGAGCGCCGCTCCGCGGTGCCGCCGTTAGCCGAAGGAAGTACTTGATATGCCCGAAGCCGAGACCTTTTCGGTCGTGAAACGTGCCAAGTGGGTGGCCGGGGCGATCCTCGGTGTGCTGCTGATCGGTGCCGTGATCGTGCTGGTGATGCGCAGCTTCCAGGCAAGCGCCCTGGAGAGCTCCACGGCGCTGCACGCAAAGCAGTACGTAACCACCATCTTGCCCAAGACGGGCGGCGATGCTCAGCCGCTGACCTTGCCTGGAACACTGTTGGGAGTCATCGAATCGACGGTCTATGCGCGCAGCAACGGCTACGTGGTGCGCTGGGTCAAGGACATCGGAAGTTCCGTCAAAAAAGGCGATCTGCTGGCCGAGATCGCCGCACCGGAAATAGATCAGGAATTGTCGCAGGCCGTGTCTTCTCGGGCGCAAGCCGACGCCAGCGCCAGTTTAGCGAAGAGCACCGCCGATCGCTGGCAGGCGTTGCGGCAGAAAGACGCGGTGACGCAACAGGATTTGGATGAACGACTGAGCGCTTTCAACCAAGCCGCAGCCAATCTTGCCGCGGCGGATGCCAATGTGGGCCGCTTGCAGAAGCTGCAGGGATTCAATCGCGTTCTCGCACCGTTTGACGGTGTGGTCACGCGCCGCAATATCGATGTCGGCGATCTCGTCAACGCCGGTAACGGCGGCACCGGACAGGCGCTATTCAGCATCGCGCAGGTCGATCCGATGCGCCTATACATCTATGTGCCGCAAATGTATGCCCGTCAAATCAAAATCGGCGATGAGTTGACGGTGACCTTGGCGGAGCGCGCCGCTGAGCAGTATCGAGGCACCGTAGCGCGTACCGCACGGGCGATCGACACGGCTACGCGGACCATGCAAGTGGAGATACAAATACCCAACCCAACGGGTGCGTTGATCGCAGGTTCGTACGTGCAGGTAACCTTACCCATCAACGCAGACGCACGCGCGCTGGTCGTTCCCACCAATGTGCTGTTGTTTCGGCCCGAGGGGACGCGCGTCGCATTGGTGGACAGCGGCGGGCGAGTGCATCTGGCCGCGGTAAAATTGGGGACGGATTTTGGCGCCGACGTCGAGGTTCTGAGCGGACTCAACGCCGCCGATCGCATCGTGCTGAATCCGGCTGATTCGCTGGCGGAAGGCGATGTCGTAACGTTGCCGGCGCCAGCCAAGGGCGAGTAGCGTGGCCGACGAATCGCGCAGGACTTTACGCCGCTTGGCAACCTGGTGGAGCGCCGTGCTCGCCACCAGCGGCTGTGCCGTGGGACCCGATTACCACAAGCCTTCGGTGGACACCCCGCCCAGCTGGCAGCCGCCAGCGCCGTGGCACGCGGCGGCGCCGGCCGACGGCGCCTTGAAGGGCGAGTGGTGGCGGCTGTTCCACGATGATGCCTTGAATCCATTGGTGGAACGCGCGCTCAACTCCAATCAGAACATCAAAGTTGCCGCGGCGCGGCTCGATCAAGCGCGCGACCAGGTGACCGTCGCGGCGTCGGCTTTGTATCCGTCGGTGGATCTTAGCGCTGGCGCCGCGCGTGGCAAGACATCGGCGAACCGGCCGCTTGCCGCCTATTCGGAACCGAATCAATCCACGGTGCAGAACGACTTTACGCTCGGACCTGCAGTGAATTACGAGGCTGATTTGTTCGGCCGGATTCGCCGCCAAGTCGAAGGCGCACGGGCCTCCGCGCAGCAAGCCGACGCGGATTTCGAAAACACCCGTTTGATCCTGATCGCGCAACTCGCGACCGACTATTTCGCGCTGCGAGAACTCGACGCCGAGGTCGACGTGGTGCGCAACAGCTTGGGGCTGGAACGCGATGCGCTCGGGTTCATCGGGTCGCGACATGATCTTGGATTCGCCACCGGTCTCGATTTGGCTCAGCAACGGGCGCTGGTTGATTCGAGCGCAACGCAACTTGAGCTGCTGGAGAATCAACGCGCGCAATACGAGCACGCGATCGCGACTCTGGTTGGCACGCCGGCCCCGAATTTTGCGCTGCCCGCGGCGGTTGCGACCGCATCGCTGCCGTCAATTCCGCCTGGGATGCCCGCGGATCTATTGCAGCGCCGTCCCGACGTCGCCTCCGCGGAACGGGCGATGGCCGCCGCCAATGCGCGCATCGGTGTGGCTCGGGCCGCTTACTACCCGAGCATCGAGTTGGGTTCGGGTTTTGGAAGTCCCAATGCGGGCTGGCAGAGCAATGCTTTGGCGACGCTATTCGCAGCGCCGAGCCGGCTTTGGTCGCTCGGCCTAGTGGCGACACAAACGCTGTTCGACGCGGGCAAGACCCGGGCGAATGTGCGCATTGCCGACGCCGATTATAGCGCCGCCGTGGCGAGTTACCGGCAAACCGTGCTCACCGCCATGGAAGAGGTAGAAAACGGAATCACGGGCTTGGCCTCCCTCGACCGTGCCGCGACGCAGGCCGATTCGGGTGTAAAGAACGCGCAACAGGCGTTCGACATTGCCACCACCCGATACAAGGGCGGCGTCGACACGTACTTGGAAATGATCACGGCGCAACAGGTGCTGCTTGGAAATCAGCGGCAGGCTGTGCAGGTGCATGGCCAGCAATTCACGACAGCGGTCTACTTGGTGAAGGCCCTCGGCGGCGGTTGGAGCGCAGACGCCGCGCGGCTTTCGCGAAACAACTAGACGGTGGGTATCCGCGGCGGTTTCGGCGGGTTCGACGTCTTGGCGAGCGATTCGATCGCGACCGCGGGCGACATCGAGTTCGACTGCACGAAATCTACGCCGAGCGCAGTCAACCATTCCTGTTCCGCTGCAGTTTCGGTGCGTTTCGCCACTGTGTGCATGCCGAGTACGCGGGCCATTTGCACCACGGCGGTGATGGCCGCCTGCGCCAACTTATCGGTGCGCATCTTCGACGTGATTTCCGGAGCGAGCTTGACATAGCGCACGCCGGGCAGACGCAACAATGCAAAGCATTCGGTGCTGAGCTGGAAGTCATCGAGAACCAACGGACAGCCGAGTCGATGCAGCGCGGCCGCCACTTCGGTCATCTTGGCGGCGAGCTTGACCG
>CAYRAC010000214.1:0-3546 GCA_964422045.1 uncultured Steroidobacteraceae bacterium | reverse complement strand
AATCAAAATCCATAATATATCCGAAGAACTTAAACGACTTCAAACTTTACAACTAAAAATCTAACATCCCCTTCGGTAGCGAGGATTTCGCCAAACACAGTTCGACGAATTTGATGAAGTGCTCATCGTGCAGCGCGGTGGTGGTCAGATTCACGGAAAACATGACTGCCGAGGATTTCCAGACCTCGGGATGATGGACCAGGAAACCGATGAGTTCGGTGAGAACGCGACGGTCAATCATAGAACCGAGTCCATGCTCGACCGCGGCCTTCAACATCGCTTGCGGGGCCGCGTTCGGCGCCTCTTCGGACTTGGAGCGCAGCAGCACTTCAAAACGCTTGAGCTGACTGCCCTTGGTCAAGGGGACCAGGCGCTGCACGTGCAGTATGATTGGACTGCGGCGAAGTGCGGCATGCAAGCGATCGATTTCGGGGCTTACCGCCGCTTGCGGACGTTTGGCGGTGAGACCGGCTGGGGATCCTAACGAGGCCAGCGGCCGAGGGCCTGCCGGCCGCGCCGGTGCAGGACCCGGTCGCATCTCGGCGAAATCGGCGAGTGCGCTCTGCAATTTAGGCGTCATGATCCTGAGGGCGCCGCGAGCGTCCTGTTTGACGGCGCGTGCGTCCATGACAATCATGATCGCCCCGACCATCGCTCGCCGGCCGTTCACGGCGCGCAACAGCAAGGCGGCGCGCGAATCTCCTAAATCCGCAACCAACAGCGGCGGGGAACCGGGGCTCGAGAACTTGTCGACGGCTTCGCGCACCGCATTATGTTCGTCCGGCCCCATGGAGCTTTCGCTCAACCACAGCACTTCGCCCTGTTCGTCGTGCAGCGAGACGGCGTGGGCGCGCGCTGGCTCGACGGCTGCACGCACCTTCTGGCAGACGGCATCGAAATCGACGAGCGGACTGTCTGTCGCGCCGAAGGGTCTGCCGTTCTCCATAGGTCCTGCGTTGGGTTTGAGTTCGTATGATTGCGCACAGCGCGCGGCCTTGGTGTGATGCTCTTCGCCAAACCGCGACAGTTGCCGCCTCGGTGTTACATATCATCGCAATTCCCTTGCGCTTGCTACACTTGCGCAGTGACTACAGCGCCGCAAACCCGTCAATACCGCTACTACGATTTCGTAATGGCGGCCTACGTCTGCATCCTGTTGTGCGCGAACTTGATCGGTCCGGCCAAGGAAACATCGATTCAAGTGCCTGTTTTCGGCACTCTCACGTTTCTCGCCGGCGTGTTGTTTTTTCCGATTTCCTACATCTTTGGTGACATATTGACCGAGGTGTATGGCTACGGGCGCGATCGGCGCGTCGTGTGGGCGGGGTTCGCGGCCCTCGCATTCGCCTCGTTGATGTCGGCGGTGGTGGTTCACCTGCCGCCGTCCGAGAGTTCGCGCGGCACCCAGGCTGCGGTCGAAGCGGTCTTCGGCAATACGCCGCGAATCGTCGCCGCTTCGATCGTCGCCTTTCTTTGCGGCACTTTCGTCAACAGCTACGTGCTCGCGAAGATGAAGATCTGGACGCGGGGACGCTGGCTGTGGACCCGTATCGTCGGCTCAACCCTGTGCGGCGAACTGGTCGACTCGGTGATTTTCTATTTCGTGGCCTTCTACGGCCGCATGCCGCTCGCGCATCTCATCGCCATTACGTTCACGCAGTACGCATTGAAGAGCGGCTGGGAATTCGTTGCGACGCCGATTACTTATCGTGTGGTAGCGTTCTTGAAAAAAGCCGAGAACGAGGATTACTACGATATCGACACCAACTTCACCCCGTTCTCGCTGAAAGCGTAATACGCGCCGCCGCGGCCGATCGCGAATTGTTCGCCGTTTCGCCACTATTTGCCCCAAACCTGACGGTGAGGCGCCCGAATGTAAGCCCCTAATAGCTCTCACGAGGCGACGGTCGTCGCTTCCTGGCGAACCGCAGTGAGGAGCTCAAATGAATACCGTATTTTCGAGAACCGTTCGGACCATCGGGCTATTGGCAATCAGCGTGGCGGCAAACGCGGGCGAGCCCAAGCCCGCTACTCCGCAGGAGCCGATCGGATTCGTGACCGGAGGCGTGATTGGCGCATTCGCCGCCGGCCCGGTGGGTGCGGTCATCGGCGCCGGGCTCGGCACCTGGCTCGGAAACCGGGTGCATCGCGCCGGGGATGCGGCAAGAGCTGAGGCGACCGTTGCTGCGTTGCAGACCGACAAGCTGGAGCTGCAGACAGAAAAATCGACGTTGGCGGACGAAAAGACTGCGCTGACCCAGAGCAATCGAAGCTTGAGCGCGCGGCTCGATGATCTGTCGCACCAGGTGGAAAGCGCGCAGAACGCCGCCAAGGGAGATGGCAGCGATGTGCTCGACGGTCTGCAGGGCGACGTCCTGTTCCGCACGGGCAGCGCCGAGATCACACCGGAAATCGCCCATCAGATTCAGGTGCTCGCCGAAGCCGTCGCCAAGTCTCCCGCTCTCAAAGTCAGGGTTGACGGCTACGCAGATCCGCGCGGCACCGTGGACAGCAACTTGAAGCTGTCGGAGGCGCGCGCCAATGCGGTGCGCGACCTGTTTCTCGCCGCAGGGATCAGGGAGGAAGTGCTCGAAGTCAACGCCTACGGAAAAAGCCAGAGCGTCGCCGCCGACAACGACGGCTACGCACTCGAGCGTCGGGTTCGCCTGACACTGCAAGCGCAGAGCGAGGCCGCGGTGGCTCAGGTGGGCGAAAACGAATGATTCGTGCAAGGTGATGCAGGTTGTGGCGGCCCGGAGCACCAGCGGCTCCGGGCCGCACTTGTTTCCGCCGCCAACCCCAGCCTACGATAGCGCATGAGCGTGCACCCTAAGATCGTGGTCATCGACCGGCTGCAGACCGGCGAGTCGGCAAATCCTTCGCCGGAGAAGATACTCGCCGGCATTCCGCGCACGCGCGTGTCGAATCAGTACCACGAACCAAGTCAACAATTCTTCTGCGGCATCTGGTCGAGCACCGCCGGTAAATGGCGCGTGAGCTACACCGAGCATGAATTCTGCGTGCTGATCGAAGGCCGCGTGCGCATCGAATCGGCGTCGGGTGAAAAGCTCGAGCTGCGCGCCGGCGATGCCTTCGTCGTACCCGCGGGATTCGAGGGCGTCTGGGAAGTTACCGAGCCTTGCAAGAAGTGGTACGCGATTTTCGAACCCAAAACTTGAGCTGCGGCGCGAGGACATGATCCGAGACGCCACCCGGGCCTTGATGTTGTTCTGCATGGCGGCAGGCGCGCGCGGCGAAGTGCCGGTCGCCGCCGCGCCCGGCGCCCCCGGTATCGCTTGGTTTCAGGGTGACGTGGCGGAGGCCTTCAAGTTGGCCCAAACCGAGAAAAAGCCGGTATTTCTTTATTGGGGCGCCAAGTGGTGCCCGCCGTGCCAGCAGTTGAAAGCCACGGTCTTCTCGCGCAAGGACTTTATCGCCAAGTCCAGGGAGTTCATCGACGTTTATCTCGACGGCGACGCCCAGGGATCGCAGAAGTGGGGCGACAAATTCGGCGCATCGGGCTACCCCACCGTGGTCATTCTGAGG
>CAYRAC010000213.1:0-6778 GCA_964422045.1 uncultured Steroidobacteraceae bacterium | reverse complement strand
TCGACGTTTTCCGGACTGACGGGGGATCACTATCCGCTGCACACCGACGAGGAGTTCGGCAAGGCCACGCGCTTCGGCACGAGAATCGCGCACGGTCCATTGACGTTCGCTCTCGCCGTCGGCCTGGTCGGGATGAGCGGATTTTACGGCAACGCAATCACCGCGCTGGTGGAGGTGAAGAGCCTGCGCGCGCTCAAGCCCGTGATTCCGGGCGATACCTTGAAGGTCCATGCCGAGGTGGTCGAACTCTCGGAGGCCCGCAATCCGAAATACGGCACCGTGCATATGAAATATTCGGTGCGCAATCAACGCGAGGAAGAGGTGATGGATTTTCTGCAGATCATGTTGGCACGACGGCGCACGCCGCAGGGCGGCTGAAATGGCGGACACCTGGCCTCTCAACATCGATGCGAATTCGCCCAACGATCCGGTGTTCATCGGCGTCGGCGAATTGCCGTCCGGCCGCTATCCCGAGCGTAATTTCATCGGCGATCTGACCCATGTTGGCCTGCGCGCGCTCGCTGACGCGCGCATGGTGCCTCGCGACGTCGACACCATCCTGCTGATACCTTGCCTGCATTCGCCGTTCGATCAGGCCGATCTGATTTTCTCGCGAATGGCCGAGGAGTTCGGGCTGCTTGGGTCTCTGAAGGCGAGCTTCATGGTGCATTCGGGCGGCTCGACCAGCGACAACGCGGTGCGGCTCGCCTCCGGCCTGATTGCATCCGGTCACGCCCGTACCGTGTTGGTCCTGCATTGCGAACGCTGGGGTTCGGCCGATGTGAACGCCATGGTGACGATGTTGAGCAAGTACGGCATTCCCAACGAGTGGGAAGCGCCCACCGGCTTGCAGTTCAACGCCATCGGGGCTCTCATCACCCGGCGCTACATGCACGCCACCCAGTCGAGCGCCGCCGATATGGCTTCTTTCTGCGTGACGCTGCGCAAATGGGCGCAGCTCAATCCGAACGCCATGTATCGGGGCAAGCCTCTGACTGTGGAAAAGGTCTTGGCATCAAAAGTGGTAGCCGAACCCTTGCATGCGCTCGAATGTCCGATGCTCGCCGACGGTGCCGTGGCATTCGTCATGACGAGCGCCGAGAACGCCAAGGCGCGCGGCCTCGATACCGTGCGGGTCGCGGGCTCGGGTGGCAGTGTCAGCCACTACAGCATCGGCCAGGAGCCAGATTTGGCGGCGCTCGGCTGGGCCACCGCTGCCCGGCGCGCTTATGAGCAATCGGGCTGGGGTCCGAAGGACGCGCAAATCGCCGAGATCTACGATACCTATGCGGCCGTGACGACCATCGCCGTCGAGGGACTGGGTTTCTGCGCCTTGGGTGAGGGTGCTCGCTGGTTCGCATCCGGGGCAGCAGACCCCGGCGGCCCACTGCCCTGCAATACCAACGGCGGCATGCTCTCGGCCGGCCACACCGGCGTCGGCGGCGGCACGGCGTTGCTGGTCGAGGGGGTGCGCCAGTTGTTGGGGCGCGCCGGTTCCGAGCGTCAGATCGAGGGCGTACGGCGTTGCATCGTCGGCGGCACCGGCGGTAGCTACATGGATGCACAAGTGTTGCTGTTGGAGCGGCGCACCAGGGGGCGCGCATGAGCAACCCGATACGTGATGAGTTTCGCGCCGGCCTGGCTCGCGGCGATCTGCTCATACAAAAATGCAATGACTGCGGCAAGCTCAATATGTATCCGCGCCATGCCTGCCCTTTCTGTCAATCACTCTCGCTCGGGTGGCACAAGTCGACGGGACGCGGAGTGCTGCACAGCTTCACGGTGCTGCGCGCCGGGGCGCCGGAAGGATTCGAGGGCGATTTGCCCTACGCCGTGGGGGTGATCAAGCTCGACGACGGCGTGCAGCTGCTCGGCCGCCTGCTGCCTGACGCGGACGGCGATTGGCAGGTTTACAGTTGCGACGCGCGTGTGCAGTTCAAAGCGGCCGCCCCCGAATCGGTGGCGCGACGTCCCTGCGCCTGGTTCGAACGTTCGGCCGTTTGATGTCCCGACCATGAACACTTTTACGTTCCTGCAAAAGGCCGCGATGTTGCGCCCGGACCAGGCCGCGTTGGTGCATGGCGCGGAATCGATTTCCTACCGTGAATTCCATGATCGTGCGCTCGCCATCGGCGGCAATCTCTTGGCTCTCGGGCTGGCGCCGGGCGACCGCGTCGCCTTCTGCTTGGCCAACAGTCCGCGAATTCTTGAAACCATCTATGGCTGCTTCGCGGCCGGACTGATCGTGGTTCCGATCAACGCTCGCCTGCATCCGCGCGAGATGGCTTACATCGTGAGTAACTCCGAGGCCAGGGCGCTGATCCACGGCCCGGAGTATCAGGCGGGCATCACGGAGCATATCGCCGAGTTCGCGGGACTCGAGCACCGCATTTGCACGACGGCGGTCGATGGGGCGCTCGCCTTCGAGAATCTGTTGAATGCAACTTTTGCGTTGGCGCAATCGGCGGAAGTCTCAGCGACCGATCCGTGCTGGCTGTTCTATACCTCAGGCACTACCGGCAAACCCAAGGGCGCGATCTGGACGCACCGCACGGTGCGCGTCGTGATCATGAATTACCTGGCCGACGTACACAACATCCAGCCGGGCGACGTTGTGGCTCATGCAGCACCGATGTCGCACGGCAGCGGCATCGTCGCGCTGCCGGCCGTGGCGCGCGCCGCCACCAATGCCATCCTCATCAGCAAGAGTTTCGAGCCTAAGGCGCTGTTCGCGCTGATCGAGGCGATGAAGGTCTCGCACATTGCATTTTTGGCGCCCACCCAGATCATCAAAATGCTCGAAGAGTTCGTGCCCGGCTCGTATGACCTATCGAGCCTCAAGGCCATCTGCTACGGCGGCGCGCCAATCTACGTCGAACACCTGCGCAACGCGATCAAAGCGTTCGGTCCCGTGTTTGCGCAGATCTACGGTCAAGGCGAGGCACCCATCACCATCAGCGGACTCAACGCAGCCGAGCATGCCCGGCTGCTCGCCGCCAATGATCCGCGCATAGGCTCGGCGGGGACGATCCGCACCGACGTCGAGGTGCGCTGCGTCGACGCCGACGATCGCCCGCTGCCCTGTGGGCAGGAGGGTGAGATCGTGGTGCGCGGCGACGTAGTCATGCCGGGGTACTGGAACAATCCCGCCGCGACGGCGGAGACGCTGCGCGGCGGCTGGCTGCACACCGGCGACATCGGCCTGCTCGACACCAAGGGCTATCTGTTCCTCCTGGACCGTGCCAAGGACATGATCATCAGCGGCGGCAACAACGTCTACCCGCGCGAAGTTGAGGAGGTCATCGTCCGGCACCCTGCCGTTGCGACGGCCGTCGTGTTCGGGATTCCGCATGCTTATTGGGGCGAGGCGGTGCACGCGTTGGTCGTGCTCGAATCGGGAGCCACCGCGACCGCTCAAGACATCATCGACCACTGCGGCCGGAACATGGCGGGATACAAGAAACCCAAGAGCGTGGAATTCGTCGATTCGGTCCCGGTGAGTGGCTACGGCAAGGTCATGCGGCGCGAGATCCGCGAAAAGTATTGGCAAGGTTATGAATCTCGCGTCGGGGGCGGTGCCCCCAAATCGGTCACACTCAACGAGGAGCGCCAGTGAGCACAGTCTTAATCGCCGGTATCGGCATGACGCCCTTCGGTCGTTTTCCGGGACGCGGCATTCGTACCCTGGCGGTGGCCGCCATCGATGAGGCCTTGGCCGACGCGGGCATCCCCGCCGAACATGTCGACAAAGTTTTCTTCGGCAATGCGGTGGCCGGCATCGTCACTCACCAGGAGATGATCCGCGGTCAGGTCGCGCTGCGGCATCATCCGCTTGCACGCTCATCGGTGATCAACGTCGAGAACGCATGCGCCTCGGGAGGCTCGGCGCTCAATCTTGGGTTCGAGGCGATCGCCGGAGGTCGCGCGGAGGTTGTGCTGGTCGTGGGTGTCGAACAGCTCAATCACGAGGATCGTTCGCGGCCATTCGACGCACTGCGCGGGTCGACGGACATCGAAGACATCGGTGAGGGGGTTCCCGGACAAATCGCGGCCAACTCCATCCTGATGGATTTCTACGCCGGCGTGGCGCGCGCCTATCTGGAGACGCACCGAGCCACTGCGGAGGATTTTGGCCTGGTCGCGGTGAAAAATCGTCGGCATGCGGGCATGAATCCGCTGGCGCACTACCGCGCACCGCAGACGCTCGGGGAGGTCATGAACAGCCGTATGATCGTCGATCCGCTGCGTCTCACGATGTGCGCCCCGACGACCGATGGGGCGGCGGCTCTGGTATTGTGTTCGTCGGACTATGCCCGGCGCCTGACGCGAAAATCCGTGCAATTGGTGACTTCGCATGTTGCAGCCAGCCCCGGCATCGGACAGAGTCCGGTCACGCCTGCAGCGACGGCCGCCTACGAGGCGTCGGGAGTTGGACCGAATGACTTCGATCTCATCGAACTGCACGACGCGGCCGCGCCGGCAGAATTGCTTCAATACGCGGAGATCGGTTTGTGCGAGGAAGGCGCAGCCCACCACCTCTTGCGCGAAGGCAAAACCAGCATCGGCGGCGAGACGCCGGTGAACACCAGCGGCGGCCTGCTCAGTCGTGGTCATCCGCTCGGCGCAACGGGTTGCGCCCAAGTGGTGGAGCTCTGCCAGCAGCTGCGCGGTGAGGCCGGCCGGCGCCAGGTCGAGGATGCTCGTGTCGGTCTCGCGATCAATGGCGGCGGCTGGCTGGACGGTACGTATGCGGTGGCAGTGTCGACGATCGTCAAGAGATTGGATTGACCTCATCACGAGTCGCGCCCATGAGCACCCGAATTGAACTTGAAACCTGCTATCACGAGCGCGTCGCGGACGGCGTGGCGATGCTCACGCTGAATCGGCCCGAGCGAGGCAATGCCGTGGTGCCGGAGATGGCACGCGATATGCTCGCTACGCTCGCGACGCTGGAGCAGGACCGCACGGTGCGCGTGTTGGTGTTGACGGGTGCCGGCAAGCAGTTCTGCGCGGGTGCCGATCTGGTCGAGTTTCAGCGCTACATTGCCGAGCAGCTGCCCATCGATCACGAACCGTACAACGCGCGCGTGTTATGGCCGGTGACGCAACGCTTGGTGAGTTGCCGCTTACCGCTCATCGCCGCCATCAACGGCGGCGCCACGGCAGGCGGGCTCGACCTCGCGCTCGCGTGCGATATTCGTATCGCGTCAAGCCGGGCGAAAATGGGTGAGACTTACATCAAACTCGGACTCAACCCTGGTAATGGCGGCACCTACTTCCTGCCGCGGCTGCTCGGATCCGGTCTCGCCGCCGAACTCGCTTTCACCGGCGATCTCATCGATGCGCCGCGGGCGCTCGAAATGGGGCTGGTCAACCGCGTGGTCGAGCCGGAGGCGTTGTTGACGGAAGCGACTGCACTGGCGGCGCGGATCGCGGCTTATCCGCGACTCGCGCTCGAAGCGACCAAGCAGCAGCTGCGCCAGAGCTGGCACCTCGATCTCATCAGCTCCATGAACTTAAGCTTCTGGGGCGTGGCTACCTTAAGCCACACCGAGGATCTGAAGGAAGGAATCGCCGCGGCGCGCGACAAGCGCCCGCCGCAGTTCAACGCATCCGACAAGAAGGGCCATTCATGACGCTCGCTCGCTGCGCGTGAGTCTGCGCAACACCTACCGCGGCTTGCGGGTGCTCGATTTGGGCACCAATATCGCGGCGCCCTTCGCCGCGATGATGCTGGGCGATATGGGCGCGGAGGTCATCAAAATCGAGCGTCCACCGAACGGCGACGACACGCGCGCTCTGCCGCCCTTCTGGGGGCACGAGGCGACGGTGTTCCTCTCGGTCAATCGCAACAAACGCAGCGTGCTGCTCGACATTCGCTCGCCAGAAGGGCGCGCCGCATTGTTGAAGTTGGCCGAGTCCGCCGACGTCATTATCGAGAGCTTTCCACCCGGGTTGGCGGAAAAGCTCAAGCTTCGCTTCGCGGACCTGCGTGCGCACTGTCCCCGCGTCGTGCTGTGCAGCGTGTCCGCCTTCGGCGACGGACCGCTCGGGGCCACGATGCCGGGTTACGACGCGCTCGTGCAGGCGGTTTCCGGGTTGATGAGCTTCACCGGCCACCCGCAGACGCCCCCCACGCGGCTGGCGCCGTCGGTGCTCGACCTCACGACGGGCATGTGGGCGCTCATCGGCATCATGGCCGCTCTCACGCGCCGTGCTGCGGGCGGCGGCGCCGAGCACGTGCGCCCTGCACTGCTCGACTCGGCGTTTACGCTGATGTGCCATCAGTTGCTCGGATTCCAAGCGACCGGCGATTTACCGCAAAGACTGGGATCCGGTGCGCCGAGCGCCGCTCCCTATCGCGTGTTCGCGGCCGCCGACGGCGACTTCATGCTGGCCACCGCCAGCGACGCGCAATTCACGCGCCTGTGCATCTTGCTCGACCTGCCGGCCATGGCGCACGATCCGCGCTTCGCAACCATGACGGCACGTCTCGCGCATCGCGAGGAACTCGACTCATGGCTGGCCGACAAGTTTGTTCAGCGACCCGCGGCCGCGTGGCTGCAAATCCTTGGGCAAGCGGGCCTCTCGGTCGGCAAAGTGAATGACATCCGGGAAGCGTTGGCCCTTCCGGTGGTGGCCGAACGCAGTTTTTTCGTCGCGCCCGACGCCCTGCCGTGGGCGGGCGGCTTGCCGCTGTTGCGATTGCCCATCGATCCCAATGGCGCCGGCATCCGTCGCCCACCGCCGAAACTGGGCGAACACACTGTCGAGGTGT
>CAYRAC010000212.1:2666-6822 GCA_964422045.1 uncultured Steroidobacteraceae bacterium | reverse complement strand
TTCTTGACCACGCCGTTCTCGATATCCACGCGAACATCCAGATCGCCTTCGACTCGTCCGACCGGCGAGATGTCCAATGTTTGCACTGCCATGATTGCAACTCCTGAATACTGGGTGTGGTCAAACGACGAAGATGTCTTTTTCGGCCCAGGCGGGAGCCGCATTTTTTGCCGCGCCGGTCAGCGCGATGTAGCCCTTCTTGTCGACCCCGGCCGGCAAGTCCTTCGGCACACCCATCACCGTCTGGGTCTTGAACACGGTGCCGGGATTCAATTCGAAGAATGGGAATTCCGGCTCCGTACAGCCAAGGCATGGCATACCCGCCCGTGTCTTGGAAGATTGGCGATTCCACAGGATGCGATTGCAGGGCGAGTGCGTCATCGGCCCACGGCAACCCAAGTCGTAGAACAGACATCCCTTGCGTTGACCGAATTCGGTGGCCGACACCTTGTAGGCGAAGTGCATGTTGCGCGTGCAACCGGTCTGGGTGAAGCTTTGGAAAAACGTCTTGGGACGCTGTAAATCGTCCAAGCCGATGTCCGCGCCCCGTCCCGTCGCCACCGCGACGACTATCTGCGTGATCCAATCCGGATGCGCGGGGCAGCCCGGAATGTTGATCACCGGCAGCCCGGACTTGGACTTGAAATCCTTGCCCAAGAAACCGCCGTGATTGCGCTTCAGGAACTGCAGACCCACCGAATCGCTGGGATTCGGCGCGGTCGCGGGGATGCCGCCCCACGTGGCGCAATCGCCCACCGCGACCACGAAAGTGGCAGCGTCGCTCAATTCGCGCACCCACTGTTTCATCGGTCTTCCCGCGAAGCGATTCCATTCACCGGTACCGCCCGGAGCGTTCACCACCGTGCCCTCGAAGACAAAAATGTCGAGAGCGAGCTTGCCGGAGGCGCAGTCGCGCAAGATTTTCTGCAAATTGTCGCCGAGTTCGACCCCGAGCGAGGGATGCCACAAGATATTGATGCCGAAATCGGTCACCAAATCGACTGCACTGGGTTCTTCGGCATTCAGGAACGACATGGTGTTGCCGGAGCACGCACCGCCCTGCAGCCAGAGTAGGTTTGCCATCTCGAAAGTCCCCCGCGTTGATGTTTCTGGAAAAAACAGCCCACGAGGCGCGCATCGCGGGCCTCGCCGTGCCAAACGAGGTGCAATACGTGTGCCAGATGCCTATTTATTGCATTTTGAGAATTATCAGCGACTTGCTCAGTCGTGTGGATCCGCGAGTGCAAAGTGAATTTACACTTTTCGAGGAATCGCAAAGAAGATATACAGATCCGCGATCAGCCGTTGCGGTTACCGCACACCGGGCATTCGGCTTCCAGCGTGTAGCCGAACCAGATCCCCTGACAGCGGCTGCACCAGTGGCCGTTGGTCTGCTCTTCGGTCAAACCGAGTTGCACGGCGAGCGGTGTGACGCCGAGGTCCTTGAAACCGCCCGGAGTTGCCGGCGGTTGCGTCCGCGATTGAGGAAATCCCGTCGGTTCATTGCCGCGCTTCGCCATGCACGTACCCTCAATGAATGTCGCCGTGATCCAGCTTATAGCGTTTGATTTTGTTGGCAAGGCCGACGCGCGAAATTCCGAGTTCACGCGCGGCTCGGCTGTGATTCCATTTATGCCGCAGCAGGCATTGCGATACCAGATGCGCCTCGAGCGATTCGACCTTTTCCTTGAGAGTTTTCTTGCCCTTGAGAAAATCAGGCTGGCGCAGATCGGCAAGTTTCGCGGGAAATAGCCGCATGAATTCCGGCGACATGTGCTTGCGCGACAAGAACTCGCCTTCACTCGCGAGCGCGACCATGCGGCGCACCTCGTTTTCCAGCTCGCGCACGTTTCCCGGAAACGGATGCGCTTGCAAGCGCCGCATGACCTCTGGAGAAATGCCGGCAATTTTGCGGTTGATGGATTGCGAGTATTTTTTCGCGGCGTGCTCCGCGAGCACCGGAATATCTTCGACGCGGTCGCGCAGCGGCGGAATATCGATTTCAAAGCCGCGCAAGCGGTAGTACAGGTCGCGCCTGAATTCCCCCTTTGCGACCAGATCTTTCAGCGGCCGATTGGAGGCGGCGATGATGCGCACATTGCAGTGTTTGCTCTCATGCGTGCCGACCGGCTTGACTTCTCCTTCCTGCAGGAAGCGCAGCAAGCTGACCTGAAACGACGGCGAGACCTCCGAGATTTCATCGAGAAACACCGTGCCGCCGTCGGCCGCCGGAAACAGTCCGAGCCGATCGCTGATGGCTCCGGTGAACGCGCCGCGCCGATGGCCGAACAATTCGGATTGCAGCAATTCATCGGTCAAGGCACCGCAGTTCTGCGCGAGAAACAGATGGTTCTTGCGGTTGCCGAAAAAATGCACGGCGCGGGCCATCAATTCCTTGCCGGTTCCCGTCTCCCCTTCGATCAGCACGGGCAAGTCGGTCGCCGCCGCTTGGCGTGCCAAGTTGCATACCTCGACCATCAACTCGCTGGCAAATACCAGCTTGTCGAACTCGTAGGTGTTTTGCAGCAGATTCGTCATGGAATTGTTCTGCCGATGCAAAACCTCGTCGGCGAACTTGAGCTCGCGGCTGAGATAGCGATGGCGGCGCGCCAATTCGCGGCTCTCGAGCGCGCGTTTGATCAGTAAGACGATTTGATCGGACTGGCAAGGCGTCGACACCAGCTGGTACACCGCCGCTTCGTTGATCGAGCGGATCATCTCGCGATGATCGGTGTCTGCGGTGACGAGTATGCGGATGGATTCGGGATGCGAAATGCGTGTCTTGCGAAAGAACTCCACGCCGCTCATGTCGCTCATGCGCTGGCCGCAAAGCAGCAGATCGACCGGTTCGCGGTCCAACAACATCAGGGCTTCTTGACCCGATGATGCGGCCAAGGTGCGGTAGTTCTCCTCGAGATAGCGGGCCAAGGGTGCTCTGACAAAGGCATCATCCTCGACCACCAGGACGGTCCACGCCCGATTTTCCTGTGTCTGCTCTGTTTTCATGCCGGCCCCCCAGCGTCAGTGTAAAGATAGTTTACATTTTGTAATGATATTTGACATCGCATTTCGTGGCTCCCTACACTCCGCTGAAAGTCGAAGAACGATGGGCGAGTCAGTGGGCGCGAAGGAGTTGGCGGTGACTGAATCTCTGGCCTTGTCTCAATTCGCAGCTGCGCTCAACGCCGTCGAATCCGACCCGGCGACCCCCGCCGAGAAGGCCGAAATGCTCATGGAAATCGCCATGGGCTTGCAGATGCGCCCCAAGACTGCCCAACCGATCGAGCAGGCGCAGAAATTGTACCGGCGCGCACTCGAGATCTGTCCCACGGACTCGCCACTGCTTCGCGCGCGAATCACGACGCGCTTGGGCACGGCCTTGCAAGCCATGCCGGGCGGGGGCGACGCATCGCTGAAAGCGGCGCGCGACTGCTATGAGACGGCACGGCAGACGCTCAAGGAGAACGGTAAGCCGGAAGAACTCGCCGAGCTCGAGATGAATCTAGGGCTGGTCCAGCAATCGCTCGCTGCTTCCGGCGGCGCGCGGCTCCACGATGCCATCCAGTGCTACCACCGCGCGCTGCGCACCTTCACCCGCGAAGCGTTCCCGCAGGAATTCTCGATCCTGCACAACAATCTGGCCATCGCCTACTTGTCGATTCCCTTGGCGGATGAGCGCGGCCCGATGCGCGAGGCGTTGGCCGTGCAGTCCTTCGAAGAAGTGCTGAAGGTGATCAACCTGGTGGATCACCCGAGCGAATACGCGATGATACAAAATAATCTCGGTAATGCGTTGCAGTACGCATCGAGCGGCCATTCGCTGGAAAATAATTTGCGCGCACTCGACGCGTACGACGAGGCGCTTAAAGTCCGCAATCCGCGCGATACGCCCTACGAGTATGCCAACACCCTCTCCAACAAGGCCAATGTACTGCGCAACCTGCCCGATGATCCCGACCACCCGGGACTCGGGCGCGTTGGGAGCCTGAGTGAGGCGCGGCGTTTGTACCGCGAGGCGGAGCGGATTTTCACGACGCTGAATGAATCGCAGAACGCCGCCGTGGTCGCCGAGGCGTTGCTGGAAATCGAGCAGGAACTTCGCAGCCGAAGCCATCGAGCCGGCAACGGCAAGAGCAACGGGGAAGCGAATCTCAAT
>CAYRAC010000212.1:0-2656 GCA_964422045.1 uncultured Steroidobacteraceae bacterium | reverse complement strand
CACGACGTAATGCTGGAGCTCGTCAGCGGTCGATTGACTGCCATCACCATCATCGTGTGGATGATGCTGTCCATCGTGTTGTCGATCGCGGGGGGCGCGGTCGCGGGCCTGATGCTGGCGCGCAAAGATCTGGGCGCGAGCCTCGCGGCGCTCATGGGAGCGATGTACGGTCCGGTGGCCGCGGTGCCGGGCATTCTTGCAGCACTCATCGTGCTGGCATTTATCTAGGTCTTAGGTTATGTGGGACATGTTCGGCAATTCATTGCGGCTTTTTCTCAAGGGCAAGCTATTCCGCGATCCGAAGGCGGTGTTTCGCCAGTGGCTGATCGGTTTTGCGGTGGCGCTGTTGCTGGTCGTCGTGTTCGTCAAATTGAGCATGCCGATGTGGTCCGCGGTGGTGCTGGCGGCGCTTGGCGTCGGATCGTTGCAGCCCTTTCTGTTCAAAAACCTCAAGTACGCCTGACACCGCCCATGAGCAGCCCCGTCATACGATCCCCTGACGCGGCCGGCGAACCTCGCCCCGATGACCTCGACGCGTTCGTGCATGCCATCACCGCCGTGGAATCCATTGTGGCGGGGTGGGACGAGGCGCAAGTCTTGACCGTGCAAGCCCTTAAATCCGCGATCGAGGATTTCCACAAGGAAGCATTGCAACGCCTGATTCGCGCGCTCAAGGACGACCCGTCCGCCGGTGCCCGCCTGCGCGCGGCGTTGGCCGATCCGGTCGTCTACGGCGTCCTGCGTTTTCATGGACTCATCAGAGCGCCGCTGGCCGAACGGCTGAACCTGGCTTTGGAAGAAGTGCGGCCGTCGCTGGCGAGCCACGGCGGCGGCGTCGAATTGGTGGCGATCAAGCCCCCCGATACCGTGGAATTACGGCTGATCGGCTCTTGCCATGGCTGTCCTGCCTCCGGTCAAACATTGAGCGAAGGCGTGGAGAAGGCCATCCGCACACATTGTCCCGAGATTCTGCACATCAACCAGGTGAGTCGGGCAGCGCCTGAAGCAGCAGCCGCCAACCCATCGACGGTTCACTTCATCAGCCCCTTCGCGCTGCATGCCAAGTCGGGGTGGCTGGACGCCGGCATCGTCGCGGACATCCCGGAAGGGGCGGTGGTGGAACGCCAACTCAAAGGGCGCTCCCTATTGTTGTCCAAGCGCGGTGAGCAAATCAGCTGCTTCGACAATGCCTGCGCGCACCTCGGGATGCCCCTCGATATGGGCGAGGTGCGCGACGGCGTGATCACCTGCTCCTACCATGGATTTAAGTACCTGCTCGAGACCGGCGAGTGCCTCACCGCTCCCGAGGTGCAACTCAAGGTGCACGCGGTACGCGTCACCGGTCAGCGCGTGCAAGTGCGGCTCGAGGAATGACCTGATGTCCGCAGCAGTGCATGTCACCCTGACACCGGCATTGAAGCGCGAGCCGGCGCCGGCGGCGCTCGCGGTGCTCGACACCGAGGGTCCGCGAGTTTGCATCGGCGGAGCGCGGGGCGAGGATAATCTCGCAATTCCGGTGAAGCCCGACGCGTTCACGCTTTTCGGGCCGCGCGGCGCAGGTCTCATGGGAGAGCGGGGACCGCTCTGGATCAGCGATACCGGCCATCATCGTCTGCTCGGCTGGGCGCAGATCCCCCGCGCTGACGGTGTGCCCGCCGACTGGGTCATCGGTCAGCACGACTTCTCGCGCGAGGGCCGCAACGGCAAGGGTGCGCCAAGTGCGATCACGCTGAATGTGCCGACGGGCATCTGCGCCGTGAACGAGGGCTTCGCGGTCGCGGATGCATGGAATCACCGTGTGCTCATCTGGCGAAGATGCCCTACCGCCGACAACATCCCGGCCGATGTGGTGCTCGGGCAGGCGGATTTCGCTGCCACGGAATCCAATCGCGGCGCCTCCGGGGCGTCGCCGGACAGCCTGTTCTGGCCCTACGGCGTGCATTGGGATGGTGCCGACCTGTGGGTGGCGGATACCGGCAATCGACGCGTCTTGAAGTGGCGTGGGCTGCCGCAGCAGAACGGCCGGGCCGCAGACCTGGTTCTCGGACAGACGAGCTTCGAATGCCGCGACGAGAACGGCGGCGGCGCGCCATCTGCCGGCAGCATGCGCTGGCCGCATGCCATCACGACATGGAGCGGAAAACTCTGCGTGACCGATGCCGGCAATAACCGCATCCTCGTGTGGGACTCGCCGCCGACCGTCGGCAACGCGCCTGCCGATTGGGTGCTGGGACAGAACGATTTTGACCTGGTGGATCACAACCAATCGCTGTACTGGCCGAGTGCGGCCACTCTGCACATGCCCTACGGGATCACGGCCGCCGGCCCCTGGTGCATCTGTGCGGACACGGCCAACTCGCGGTTGATTGCCTGGCATATCGAGGATTGCAAGAACGGCAGCCGCGCGCGCGCGCTCACGGGGCAGTTGCAGTTCAACGCCAAAGGCGACAATGCCTGGCAGTCGCCGACTCGGTGCAGCCTATCGTGGCCGTACGGCATCAACGCGCAGCAAAGGATGGGTGTCATCGCGGATTCCGGCAACAATCGCGTGTTGCTCTGGCCGCTGGCACGGGAGCTCGCGAGATGAGCGAGACGGCAGAAATCATCCGAGTACGCGGCTTGGAATGCCGCAGCGGCAGCCGCTGGGTCATTGCCG
>CAYRAC010000211.1:0-6830 GCA_964422045.1 uncultured Steroidobacteraceae bacterium | reverse complement strand
CGCACCATCGCAACTGGTGCGCAAGCGCACCCTTCTACCAAGCTTGTCAGGGGGAAAGCCTGAACTCATTCCGCCTGATCCGGCACTTTACTCAGTGCCGAACTTGGTTTCCACCATTACCCCAATTTCCTTGAGGAACGGGGTGGGCAGTATTCCGCCGGCGCAGACGATGATCGCATCGTTAGGCAAAACAACCGTTTCTCCGTTGTACTCCAGATGAACTTTGTCGGGTTCAACCAGTTTGACATTGGATTTAAGCATGACTTTTATTCGGCCCGCCGCTTCTTGTTCTTGCAGCCGGTCGCGATTTTTGGGTTTACCCCGACCGAATGCTTCGCTGCGATAGGAAATGGAGACAGTAGTGCCGGGCTGTTCCGATATGGTGATTGCGGCTTCCAGCGCGCTGTCACCGCCGCCCACTACCAGAACACGCATATTGCGGTATTGTTCCGGGTCGATCAGGCGATAGACCACCTTTGGAAGCTCTTCGCCCGGCACTCCGAGTTTCCGCGGTGTGCCGCGCCGCCCGATCGCCAAGAGCACGTTGGCTGCAACATATTGCTGAGTACTTGTGCGCACATGAAACGCGCCGTCCTTCTTGACCAAGCTCTCGACGCGCTCTTGGTAGCGAATTTTCAATCCTTTGCAGGCCTGCGTCCAAAATTCCAGCAGATCTTCCTTGGTGGTATTGCGAAAGTGCACCTTACCAACAATGGGCAGTTCTACGGGTGCAGTCATCACCAGCTTGCCTCTGGGGTATTGAAACACCGCGCCGCCGAGCCGATCCTGCTCTACCGTCTGGTAATTGATGCCCAGCTTCTTCGCTGCGAGCGACGCCGCAAGCCCGGCCGGCCCTGCGCCAATGATCAACACATCGAGTGCTCCGGAACGCCTCACCTTGGATGCGGCAATGGCCTCGAGCGCTTGCTGGCCCTGCGTCAATGCATTCTTGATCAATCCCATGCCGCCTAGTTCGCCGGCCACATAGATTCCAGGCACATTGGATTCAAATGTGGGCTTGAGCAGCGGAATATCCAAGCCGCGCCGTTCCGTACCGAATACCAAAGTGATCGCGTCGAATGGGCAGGCAGCCTTACAGGCGCCGTGGCCGATGCATTCGGTGGGATTGACGAGGACCGCCTTGCCATTGATGAGACCGAGCACATCGTGATGAGGGGTCTCGGGGCATGCGGTAACGCATGCGCCGCAGCCTAGACATCTACTCGGATCGATCAGCGGGTGCAGCGAGGCCGGCTCCGTCATTCCCGCAGCGATGGCCTCCTGCAGCGTCTGCAGGTGATGCGCATGAACGCGCTGCCGGCGGCGGACATAGTACGCGGTGATCCCAAAGAACGGGATTGCGTAAATAACGAACCACCATATATCCATACTTGCGCCCATCGACAGTTGCAATCGTCAAAGGCTAATCACAATTTACTTAGAATATCGAGCCTTTCACCACGAGTTGTGATCTTCATCACATCCAAATTCGCGTGCGAGTGTCGCGGTTTGCGTACATGAAGATGCCCGGATAATTTAGCATTACAATTCTTTGCAATACAAAGCTCTCGCATCGTAAGAGCCGACGTTTGGGCCGGGATGCCTTGTTTTTAGCGGGTGATTGCAATGCCTTTATTTTGGCTGCTGACCGGGAGCTGCGCGACGCTCGCGGTTCTAGTCGTGTTACTACCGTGGTTGCGCACGTTGTCGCGTTTCAATGCGCTCTTGGTGCGTCGCTGGATCGGCGCACCAATAGTGTGCGTGCTGGCATTGTGCGTCGGGGCCGCATACCTGTCGCTGCGACCAGCTCAGCCGAAAATTTCGCCGGTCGCGGCCTATTCGACCGGTAAGTCTTCGGTCGGATTCGCCGATGCCGTGCGAGCATTCGACGCGGCAAGCGTCGATTCGCCGAAAGACGACAGCAGCGCGCCGAAGCCCGCTGCAAGTTCGATGGACAGCGCCGTGGCGAGCTTGGAATCGCGACTCGCCAAAGGCGGCGGCTCCACTGAAGATTGGGAACTGCTCGCGAAATCCTTCGAGTATCTGGGGCGCCCCGCCGATGCCGTCAAAGCGCGCGCGCATCAGCTGCCTGCCAGTGCGAACAATACCGGTTCGTCGTTAAGCGGTGAAGTTGCCGTCGCTGCGGCGCTGGCCGCAAAAGTGTCGGCCGGCGAAACGCTGTTTATCATTGCGAAATCGATCAATTCCCCGGGGCCGCCGGTGGCGGTGCTTCGCGCCACCGTAGGGGAGTGGCCGATGAAATTTTCACTGGACGATTCACTGGCCATGCTGCCGGACCGAAATCTTTCGAGCGCCGGGGCTGTAATGATCGAAGCGCGAATTTCGCGGCGCGGACAACCGTTACCAGCGAGCGGCGATTTGCAGGGTTCGGTAGGTCCGGTCAAACCGTCCGAGCACGCGCCGCTCAACATTCTCATCGATCGCGTAATTCCGTGAACACTCTGGTCCAAGTCAAGATTGAAACGACCGCCGGGCCGCGGCTGCATTGGCCGCTGGTCTGGACCCTCGTGGTCGCAGCGATTCTGCTCTGGGGCGGCAACGCGCACCTCGAGCGCTACATCACCCCGCAACGCGGCCTGGGCTATTGGCTGGGGATCATCGGCGGCTCGGTGATGCTGATACTGCTGATCTATTCGGCGCGCAAACGCTTTATGTGGCTGCATTGGATGGGAGGAATTCCGGCCTGGTTCCAATTCCACATGGTTCTTGGCGTGATCGGCCCTATTCTGATCTTGTTCCACGCCAACTTTCGGCTGGGCGCGACGAACAGCAATGTTGCTTTGTTTTCCATGCTTCTGGTAGCGGGCAGTGGAGTGGTCGGGCGTTATATTTATACCCGACTGCATGCCAATTTTGATGGCCATGAGGATACGCTGGAGCAGTTGAAGGCGGTCGGCGAGCGCCTGCGCAAGCAGTCGACATCGATCGCGGTGTTGCCGGGTTTGGTGGACGAATTCGACCGTATAGAAAGGCGTCTCATCGTCCCCCCCAAGACAGCGCTCGGCCGCCTCCTGCATCTGTTCACGGGCGCCATACGAGTCGCGCGTGCACGCTATCTAGTGCGCGAGAAAATCAGGCAGGCAGTGAACCGGGCGCGCCGCGGCGACTCGCCGCTGATCGCACACCACGCCGAGCGCATCGGGGAACTGGCGCGGCGCTACGCCTACCGGCGGCTCGAGGCGGGTCGGCGCATGAGCGAGTACCAGCTGTACGCCCGCCTGTTTTCATTTTGGCACGTCCTGCATGTTCCTCTGTTCTTCATGTTGTTGATCGCAGGAATCGTGCATGTCGTCGCGATTAACGTGTACTGATCACAGCTCATGCGCACTTATGGAGGGTACAGATGGGCGGCGGCCACCTGGGTGACGGTAATTGTCTTGATGGGCGTGTCGGCGGCGTATGGCGTGTCCGTAGAGACATTGTTGATGCCGGGAAAGGTAAGCCAAGCGCATATCAAGCAAGAGTCCAACTGCGCAAATTGCCATGACCGCTCGAACGTGCGGCCGCAATCGGCGCTCTGCCTTGACTGCCACAAAGACGTCGCGGCCGATGTAGAGCAGCGGCGGGGATATCACGGGCGCATGCAAAATGCGGGCGCCGGCGAGTGCCGCGCCTGCCACACCGAGCACAAAGGCCGCGCTGCGGATATCGTGCAACTCGATCGCTTGCAGTTCGATCATCAGATTACCGACTTCAAGCTTACGGGCGCGCACGCCTCGCTCGATTGTGCGGCCTGTCATGCAAAGGGCGAAGTATTTCGCAAAGCCACGCCAACATGCATCGGCTGCCACAAGGCCGACGATGTGCATCGCGGCCAGTTCACGCAGTCCTGCGCCGAGTGTCATAGCTCACTCGCTTGGACCGATGCCAAATTCGATCACGACCAAACGCAGTTTCGATTGACCGGTGCCCATCGCGGCCTCGCGTGCAACGCCTGCCACATCGGCGGCGCCTATAAAGAGGCTCCGAAGAGCTGCAGCGGTTGTCACGCGACCGACGACGAGCATCGCGGCACGCGCGGCGATGCCTGCGCGAAATGCCATTCCACGGAGGAATGGAAAACCGCCAAGTACGATCACTTCAAGGAAACCGGCTTCGAGCTGCTGGGTGCACACGACAGGATCAATTGCACCGCCTGTCATCGCAGCGGCAACTACAAGGACAAGATTCCCGAGGATTGCAATGGCTGTCATCGCGCCGACGACACACACGCGGCGCGCTTCGGCGCAAAATGCGGCGATTGCCACGACAACGAACGCTGGCGCATTGCGAGTTTGGATCACGCGGCCCGGTACGATTTCGAGTTGCAGGGCGTTCACGCCAAACTCGATTGTTATGCCTGCCACAGTGCCGTAGTGGCCGTGCAAAAACTCGGCAAGCAATGCGTCGATTGTCATCGCGCCGAGGATGCGCATGGTGGCAAGCTCGGCAATGCGTGCGACAAGTGCCACGCTCAGCAGACCTGGCGAGGCGAGCTCAAGTTCGATCACGACCTGAGCAAATATCCCTTACTGGGGCTACATCGGCTCGTGAGCTGTGCGCAATGCCATGCCACCTTGGCCTTCAAGGGCGCGCGCAGCGGCTGCAACGACTGTCATTCCCGCGACGATGTGCACAAGGGCGGCCTCGGCGAAAAGTGCGAGTCCTGTCATTCGCCCAACGGCTGGCAGCAATGGAGCTTCGATCATGCGCAGCAGACGCATTTTGCCTTGACCGGTGGGCACGCCAATCTGCAGTGCGCGGCCTGTCATCGCGAGGCGCCAGGCACCGTGAAGACTTCGCCCGTCTGCGAAAGCTGCCACGGCCAAGATGATCGGCATCTCGGTGAATATGGACCGCAATGCGACCGCTGTCACTCGACCGATTCATGGAAACATGCACGGATGCAATAACTCATGAATCCCTTGCGTCAACCTGCTGCCCCGCGATTGCGGCGAAACGCGTCGCACTTTGTGATTGCCTTATTTTGGCTTGCAGGGCTATGGGCCAGCGCGCTCGCGCCGCTCGAGGCGGCCGCGCCGCCCGTGACGGTGCCCTTCGATCACTTACCGACGGGATTCGAATTGGATGGCATTCATCGGGACCTGGCCTGCGAAGCCTGCCACATCAATGCGATCTTCAAAGGAACCCCGCGTAACTGCGGCGTTTGCCATATAACCGGCTCGACTTTCAATGCGACACCGAAGTTGCCGACGCACATTCCCAGCACCAACGACTGCGCCGCGTGCCACGACACCTCAAGCTTTCGCCCGAGCGTGCACTTCGATCATGCGCAGGTGATGGGCAGCTGCGTCAGCTGCCATAACGGCTCGATCGCGCAGGGCGAGGGGCCGACCCATCCGGCCACCAGCCAAGAATGCGCAGCCTGCCATACGGTGCTGAGTTGGAACCCGCCGAAGACGGTTGATCACACGCAGATTCCGCTGTCGGTCGCAGGATTTTGCATCATCTGCCATAACGGTGTGCAAGCAGCCGGCAAACCCGTGGGGCATATCGTCACCAATTTGGAGTGCGGCGACTGTCATCTCACGAACAACTGGCTCGGCGCCACCTTCGACCATACCGGCATCACCAGCAATTGCGCGAGCTGCCACAATGGTACGAAAGCAGTCGGCAAGCAGGGCAACCACATGCCCACCACCACGCTTTGCGAGAACTGCCACACCACCGGCATCGGCACCCGGACGCCGAGTTGGACGCCAGCGGGTTTCGATCACACGCAGATGACGGTGACGACTTGCCAGACCTGTCATAGCGGCAGCGTCAAGATAAGCACGGGCTTTGTCTCCGGACAGCCCGCCAATCACGTGCCGCCGATTCCCTCGCGGATCGACTGCGGCATTTGTCACGGGAACAATCCGGCCGCGGAAACCTGGGCGGTCTTGGCTGCCAGCATTGCCACGCTGCACAGCGGCTTGAACGTCAACAATTGTCTCGAGTGTCATGCCGGCCAAACCTACGCGGGCGTTCCGGCGCCCTACATCCCGATGTCGATCTCCGGCGTATCGCCCACCAAGCGCACGCCGCTCGTGCCGCCGCATATTCCAATACTCGCCGGCACCGATTGCAGCGCATGCCATGGTGCGGCCTATACCGCCGGTGGATTCGGTCCCGCCACGGCAATGAGCCCCGCCAAACACGCTTTTGTCTCCTCGGCCTGCGATACCTGTCATGACAGCGGCAAGGCTTTTTATGTCGGAGGCGGTACGCCGCTGCAGCTGCGACCCGCGGACCACGTCAGCAGCACTGATCCGCGCATGGCCACGAGCGACTGTTCGGTCTGCCATGAGACCAACGATTGGATCAGCACCGCGCTGCCCGCGGGACATATGCCGAATCCGGGAAATTTGAGCTGCCTGCAATGTCACACGGCCTCACCGAGCGACTACACGCCGGCGACACTCGCCGCGAACTCGATTCTACATACGGGGGTCAGCGGCAATTGCGGTTTGTGCCACGGGAACAATGTCACCGCACTCACCTGGTTCAACAACTTCACTCCCAAGGATGCCTTGCTCACGCCAGCTCATATCCCGTACCTCACAGGCACCGATTGCAGCGCCTGCCATCAATCGAGCAGCTACGCTGTCGGCGGCTTTGGTCCGACGAATATGAGCGCTGCGAAGCATGCATTCGTGCCGAGCGCTTGCGACACCTGCCACGAAGCGGGCTTGAACTTCTATATCGGCGCATCGCTCCCTGCGTTGCAGGGCCGCCCAGCGGATCATCTTGCGAGCGGCAATGCGCAGCAAGTCTCCGGCGACTGCTCCTCGTGCCATCAAACCACCGACTGGTCATCCAACATCATG
>CAYRAC010000210.1:4894-6870 GCA_964422045.1 uncultured Steroidobacteraceae bacterium | reverse complement strand
TCAGCGGGACGACTCCGCCGCCGCAACCGAGCACCGCATCATTGCTGGCCGTCACGAATGCGACGGCCGGAAGCATCGATCTTCTGACGATCGACACGACGACCGGCACGCCAACGCCTGTCTCCGGTGATCCGATACCCGACGGGTCGACGCCGGCAGCCGTTGCGATTGATCCTCTCAAGCGGTTTCTTTACGTGGCCAGCACCGCCGGTGAGATCAGAGGGTACGTGATCGTCCCATCAACCTTGAACCTGACCGCGGTCGCCGGCAGCCCGTTCATGACCGGGGCTCAGTCCGTCGGGATCGCCGTGGATCCGAGCGGGCAATTTGTCCTGACGGCCAATGGCAGTGCAAATACCGTGTCGGTCTTCATGATCGGCTCGAGCGGCTCGCTCACCGAAGTGGCGGGCAGCCCGTTTGCCACCGGATCGAACCCGACAGCGGTCGTGGTAGCAGGAGGTCAGTACGTTTACACAGCGAACTCCACCGGCAGCAGCGTGTCGGCATTCAGCCTGAACACCACAAGCGGCGCGCTGACACCTGTGGCGGGCAGTCCCTTTGCGACGCCAGGACTGCCGAATGGTTTGGTGATTGATCCCGCCGGCACGCATCTCTACACGTCCGAGTCTCAGCCGAACGAGATGTCGGGCTTCACCATCGACGCCACGACCGGCGCGCTGAGCACGATTGCCGGCAGCCCATTCAGTGCCAGCTTCGCGATCCGCACGCCCGTGATGGATGCAGGAGGCAAGCGGCTGCATGTCTCCAACGGCAGCGCAGTGGACTGCTTTGAGGTCGATGCAAGCACGGCCAGCTTGTCGGAAATCGGCGTGTCCGCGACGAACGGACAATCCTCCATTGCCCTGGCGCTCGATGGACCAGACAATTTTCTGTACGTGCTGGACAATCTCGCCAACCAGATCGAGGTATTTTCTATCGATACGAGCAGCGGCGCGCTGACGCTGATCAACGGCAGTCCCTTTACTCTGTTCGCCGGCGCCAGCACACAAAATCTCGGGCCCAACGCAATTGCGGTGCAGCACTAATGGCGCGCAGCGAAGGGTCGCAAGGACGCTCGCCGCAGCCGCTCAACCTCCGCGGGACGCGCGCCAGGCCTTCCATACTGCGAGCCGGCCATCGATGTAGGCGCGGTAGTCCTCGTTCGACTTCAAATCCGTGCGTCCGTCGAACCCCGGGTCCGGAACCGCCATCTGCGAAAGCTGCTGCGCATATACCCGCTGCAGGTGCGATGGCAGCGCAGCCGAGGGATTGGTGCCAGTCGAGGTGGGTACGACGACACCGGCGAGCGGATCGTCGGTCCGCGGCGTGCTGAGCGTCAACACATCCCCCACGTCGACCGCCGCGGCGTCGCGGGCGGTCAGCGACGGCAAGCCCCAACGCAGTTCCACCGTCCTCAGAATCGAGGTGTGATCGAGCGGCATCGCGCCATTCGCCACACGAAATACGGTGCCTGCCGCGATTAGTGGCGAGATGAGGACAGTCGGCACGCGCACGCCGAAGCGCTTGAAGTCAAAGCCATATTCTCCGACGGAGGCGTCCGGCGGCGTCGCACCACCCGGCGGCGGCACATGGTCGTAACAGCCGCCATGTTCGTCGTAGGTCACGATCAGGAGCGTCTGGTTCCACGCCGGGCCGCGGCGCAACGCGTAGTAGACGTCGTGGATCAGCTGCTCGCCGAGAGAAACGTCGTAATTCGGATGCTGGCTGTTGCCGGTCGTTTCCCAGGACGGCTCTAAGAATGTGTACGGCGGCAGCGTGCCGGCGGCGGCGGCCGCCGTGAAATCCGTGAACAGGCCGAAGTGCGAGTCCGGTGCGCTGGTCGTATCCGGAAAGTCGAGGCGCGTCTTCGGCTGCTGCGTGTAGCCATAGATCGACCAACCGAGCTGATGCTGCGTCAACAGGCCAAAGATGCTCGGCGAGGTGAAGCTGTGCGTGTTGTCATTCATGTGGCCCTG
>CAYRAC010000210.1:0-4794 GCA_964422045.1 uncultured Steroidobacteraceae bacterium | reverse complement strand
GCGGCCGTGCTGCCGAAAAGCTGGTCGTTGGTGGCGGCATACCCTTCGCCGGGGTCGGCCCCCGGCATGAAGTACGCATTCGCAGTCGTGGAGCCGATCGGAAACACGGTGACGAGCTTGCCGCTTGCATCGAGATTGGATTCGCCTCCCGTGAGTCCCTCGAACGGCTGGCCCAACGGGGATACGTTCTTGGTTTGCTGGTACAGAAAGCCGAGCATATGGTCGAAGGAACGATTCTCGAGCATCAAAACGACGATGTGATTGATCGACATCAATTGATTGGTCGCCACCGATAGCCTCCTTTGTTAAAAACAGCCTGAGCTGGTCGGGCTGTAACGCAGACCTCTAGATTGGCGTCGCACCACAGTCACTGTCCACCCTATTCGCTCGACGTGAAATATCGATGCGCGACCTCAATGAGAGCGCTCGCCCTGAGGCGGGAGGTGTCGGTGAGCGTTGCGCCCAGACTCTCTGTCACGCATCCTAAGCTCCCGACAGGCAACGACTATTCAAGGGGTGCTGTGACTGCAGGCTTAAACGCGGTCTTTCTGAGCTACGCGGCAGAAGACTCCGAGGCGGCACAGCGGATCTGCGCGGCGCTGCGCGCCGCCGGCATCGAGGTGTGGTTCGACCAGAGCGATCTTCGGGGAGGCGATGCCTGGGACCAGAAGATCCGTCAGGAGATCCGGGACTGCGCACTCTTCATTCCGATCATCTCGGCCAACACGCAGAGGCGACTCGAGGGCTATTTCCGGCGCGAGTGGAAACTCGCCGTCAGCCGCACGCACGACATGGCCGATGACAAGCCATTTCTCGTGCCCGTCGTCATTGACGCGACAAAACACCAGGATGCACGGGTCCCAGAGCTTTTTCGCACGGTGCAGTGGACATCGCTTGCGGCGGGAGGCGATTCGCCCAAGTTGGTAACGAGAGTCTTGCACCTGCTGTCACCCGCCACGCTCAAGGCGCCGACGCCGGTCCGGCCCGCGACCGCCGGGCCGTCTGTCGTGCAAGCAGCGGCGGCCGACAATCGCTCAAACCCCGAAATGTCCATCGCGGTCCTGCCATTTGCGGACATGAGCGCTCTGAAGGATCAGGAATATTTTTCCGAAGGGCTGGCGGAGGCACTGATCGATTTGCTGACTCAGGTGCAAGATCTTCGGGTCCCCGCCCGCACTTCATCCTTTTCCTTCAAGGGAAAATCCGAAGACATCGCGAGCATCGCAGCGAAACTGCGCGTGGCCCATGTATTGGAGGGCAGTGTTCGCAAGGCGGGTAACACCATCAGAGTCAGTGCGCGCCTAATCCACGCTGATAATGGCTACCACCTCTGGTCAAAGACTTTCGACCGCGACGTCGAGGACATCTTCAAGGTCCAGGACGAGATTGCAGGCATCGTGGTCGACGCGCTTAAAGCCCGGTTGCTGCCGACGCACGGCGTCGTGAACCCACATCGTACCGGCAACATGGAAGCCTACGAGAAGTACCTCCTTGCCAAGCAATTTTATAATCGCCGCACCGTCGACAGCGCGCAGCGGGCGACTGCGGCTCTGCACCAAGCGCTCGCTCTCGATCCGAACTACGCATCAGCCTATTCACTGCTGGCATCTAGCACAGCCGCCCAGCTCATTGACGGCGTCGACCCGACACTCGTGAATGCCGAGGAGGCGATTGCGGCCGCAGAGAAGGGTGTCGCGCTCGCACCCACGCTAGGCGAGGCCTATTCGGCGCGCTGCTACGTGCGCTTGCTCATCAGTTACGACTGGCAAGGGGCGCTGGCGGATATTGACGAGGCCCTGCGGCTCGACCCGCGTTCCAATGCAACCCAACGCAGATACAGTTTATTGCTGGGCGCCCTCGGTCGCTTTCCCGAATCCATCGCCGCGGCGCAGGCGGCGACAGAGATTGAGCCGCTCGATGTGACCTCTTGGTTCATGCTTGGCTTGTGCTACACGGCGGCCGGACAATTCGCGGCGGGGCATCGAGCTCTGCGCCATGCGCTGGCACTGAGCCCGGAATCGACACTGGCGACTCTATGGCTGGCACAACACGAGCTGGCTACAAACCAGGCAGCGAATGCCTTGAAGACAAATGACAAGCAGCGGAACGAGCCGTGGCGCTGGTCCACTCTCGCGATGGCCGAACACACGCTGGGGCATGCCGCTGAGTCGCGGCGTGTACTGGATGAATTGATCAACCAGCATGGCGCGAGGACTCCGTTCCGGATAGCCGTGGCGTATGCGTGGCGGGGTGAAACAGACTCGGCCTTTGACTGGCTGCAACAAGCCTATGAGCGACGCGACCCGGCGCTCAGTCTGCTTCACCTTGACTTTGGGTTGTCCGGAGTGCGCGGTGACCCGCGCTATAAAGCGCTCGTGCAAAAGATGAACTTTCCTTGACTGCCGGCGGCGCATGACAACACGCCGCACGGATTGGATTGAAGGTAACACTAGCGTCTGCCGCACTCGGCCCGCGAATTCACTGCGCCCGTGTTTGGGCAATAGCCCGCGGCCGTCCGTTTAAGGTGCCTTCGCGGAGATTCGTCGTTGCAACCAGTCGAGAATCTCTTTTTCGAGAGCAATCCGATGATCCGTGAAGGGGTGATCCGTATCCATCGAGACCGTTTTGACAGCCGCTGCATGCGCCCGCCTCAGCGCGGTAATCAACTCTGTGCCTTGGTCGTCCGGAGAATCGTATTTGGCGCTCACGATCAGAATCGGCAAGTTCTTGATAGGCTCAGCGCTGGTTTCAAGGCGCCAATCATAGCCCGGTGCGAGAATTTCCTTGGCCATATCGACGTCGGTGTACCCTCCCATCCGCCCTTCATCGTCGTCGAAAATGCTGTGGGCCGCCGCGGCGAATTTCTCCGGGGGCACAGTAAAAAGCGGAATATCCTGCGCCGGATTCCACGGGGCGAGCAGCACCAGCGCGGCGATATTGGGGTGTGCGGCCGCGACGCGCGCAGCCGCAAAGCCTCCATAGCTGTGGCCAATCACGATGAGGCGCTTCGTATCGATGTGAAATCTGGCCCCGACGGCAGAATCTTGCAGGAAAGCGAGTGCGGCATCACAGTCGTCGACGCCACCGGCTTGCGTAAATTTGCCCGGACTGCCCCAGGCGCCTCGGTAATGAAAGGAAAGCACGTTGTATCCCGCGCGACGGAGAGCTTGCGCGAGGTCCATATTTTGTTCGTTGCCGGGGGTGCCGTGAATGTTGAGAACGGTCGGATGGTTTCTGATTCCGGCCGCTGCGTACATTACGCCGTTCATCAACAGTCCGCCGCTGGGTATCCACACGGCTTCATTGCGCATTGGGTTTGCAGCATCGCGCGGCGGATCGACGAAGATGGCGCTCGGAAGATTGCTGGGCTGGCTCTGAACCGGTATCGAGTACAGGCAAGATGCCAACGCAGGCAGAATCGCGCACCAAACGCTCAGGAATAGTCTGTTCATCGCACCCCCAGGTCAGCGCGCGCGGACATCACTCGGCGCGCCAGGATAAGAGAGAAATCAACTTCCCTTCAAGTCCGAGTGGGCAGCCTAAGGTTTGTAAGCGGTACCAACGAAAACTGAGTCAGGTCACCGGCCGCGACTTTTTGTGCGATCATCCCCAATGCTGGCGGGCCTTCGGCGCGCTCCGCATCAAGAACGGACGGTCAAGCAACCGTATTTGATAGCTTGGGGCGCTGCACTCCCGGTCCGGATAGAAACAGGTTCTGGTATCAGGGTGCAGCAGCGCATAGGTGGGAAGGTGTCGAATAAGGCCGCAGCATTTGCGTTGGGGCTTGCCCTTGCACCGGTCCCGTGTCTGGCCGCCGACCCGCCGCCGTCCCCCGCGGTTGTCTATGGCTCCAACCCGGCGGCGGGCGCCTATATCGAGCATGACGGTGTAAATCTCTATTACGAGGTATATGGCAAAGGGCCGCCGCTGCTGCTCATCCACGGCAACGGCTGCAGTATTTGGAACATGAAATACCAGATCGCGTATTTCAGACGGCACTACAAAGTTATCGCGATGGACAGTCGCGACCATGGCCGCTCCGGCGACGCCACGGGCGCTCTGACCTTCGAGGCGATGACGGACGATCTCGCCGCCCTGCTCGCCCATCTGCATACGGGTCCGGTGCTGGTGCTGGGCTGGAGCGACGGCGGCATCGAGGCCTTGCTCCTTGGCGTCCGCCATCCCGGCATGGTGACGAAGATCGCTGTAATGGCCGCCAACCTTGATCCTGGCGGCCTCGCGCCGGAGGTCCTCAGGTTCATGGGTCCGCCGCCGAAGGTTGACCCCACACACACCCCGACGCGGGCCGAGCGGGTCGATGCGCTGGACCGCAACGAGCCGCACATCAGACCCGACACTCTGGAGGCGATCACGGCGCCGACGTTGGTAATGGCGTCCGACCATGACGTCATTGCAGACGAGCATACGCAGGAAATTTACCACCACCTGCCCAATAGCCAGTTGGCCATTTTCCCTGACGCCACGCACATGATTCCCGTCGCCGACCCGAATCGTTTCAATGCGACAGTCGACCGCTTTTTCCGCACGCCGTTTGTGAAAAAGGACCGGTTGCGTGACTTCCTCAAATCAGATCAACGCATGAAGCAAGAATACGTGACCGATCACGCTGGAACGTCGCAGTAAGCGCCGAGCGGATGTCGGTTTCTGGCATGGGCGCGCCACGTGTCTTGCGGAGCAACTGCGGGCGTTACGGCAGATATTCCTTGGGCAGCGGCGCAGTGGCCGACTCGGCCTGCACCATGATGCTCGTAACTCGCCAGCCGCCGGCTTCTT
>CAYRAC010000209.1:933-6884 GCA_964422045.1 uncultured Steroidobacteraceae bacterium | reverse complement strand
GCCGCGACCGTGGCCTCGGCGGCATTCGACTGCACCGATCCGTCCGTATTGAAGGCGACGACACGGATGTCGTTGCCGTGTGGTTCGAGCTTCACGTGAATGCTTCGCGACTGGACGCTCCCGGCAGCCGGGCCACCCGGGACCTGGGAGACCGCCGAACCGTTGACCAAGGTGCGCACGGTGCCGATTCCGCCGCCCCGATCGGTGATGCGAACCTGCAGGTCGATCTCCTTGGCATCGGTCTGCGCGGGCGCATCGACAATCACGACATCGGGCGGTGGCTTGACCGTCGCGATCGTCGGCAATGCCGCGGGCATGGGCCGGCCGTTCAAAGCGAGGCGTACGAGATCGGGGCGATAGAATTTCTCGCGATAGGCCTCGATGCCGGACACCTCGCCGTGCGCGCGGACATTGAGGTATTCCTCGGCCCCGTCTCCTTGAAAATCATAATAACCTTGCGGCGTGATGCGAAGGACAGATCCGCCCCGAAACGCGATGAGCCGCACGCGCTCCTCGCCGCTCGCCACGTCCCACAGTCGAATCGTCGAATCCGCGCTCGCGGACGCGAGCAACATCCCGTCGGGCGAAAACGCCACGGATTCCACCAGATCAGAATGACCGGCGAGCGTCCTGAGTTCCCGCGAACCCGTAAGATCCCAAAGCTTGATGATCCCACTCTCATCGCTCGAGGCGAGCCGCGGATTTTTGGGGTCGAAGCTCAACGATGTGACGGCCGCCTCATGTCCACGCAACACGTGCTGCTCTTTGCCGCCCTGCACGTCCCATAAGCGCAGCGTTTTGTCGCCGCCTCCCGATGCCAGCGTGCGGCCGTCGGGAGAGAAGGCGACCGACCCCACCCAGCTCGTGTGGCCGCTGAGCGTGTGCTGTTCGCGGCCGCTGGCCACGTCCCAGATCCTGATGGAGCCGCGCGCGTCCCCGGAGGCGAGGTTGCGCCCGTCGGCCGAGAACGCCACCGCTTCGACCGACGCCGCGTGTCCGGCCAGCGTCTTGAGCTCGGCGCCATCGGGCAAGTGCCACAGCTTGATCGAATTGTCTGCGATTCCGGCGGCCAGGCTATGGCCGTCGGGTGAAATCGCGATCGACGCACTGCCGCTTTGCGCATTGCCCACCGAAAAGGTGTGCAGCACCCGGCCCGTGACGATGTCCCAGAGCTTGACGGTGCGATCTCCGCTCCTCGAGGCCACGGCGTGATTGTCGGGCGAGAACGCCACGGATCCCACCCAGTTGTCGTGGGCCGGAATCTGGCGCAGCACGTGACCGTCGGCCACCAGCCATAGCCGCACCGCCCGGTCGGCGCCGCCTGAGACGAGCATGCGGCCGTTCGCCGAAAACGCCAACGACTTGACGAAGTCCGCATGACCTTCGAGCGTCTGCAGCTTCTCGCCGCTCGCGACGCTCCAGAGCTTGACCGAGTGATCGGCGCCGCCGGACGCAAGTTCTCGACCGTCGGGCGAGAAACTTACCGATTCAACCCATCCCGCATCCGCGGCCAGCGTACGCAGCGACTGGCCGGTAGCGGCATCCCACAACCGAACGCTGTGGTCGTAGCCGCCGGAGGCGACGCGGCCGGCCTTCGCACAGGCAACCGACCAGACCTGGCTCGTGTGGCCCGTGAGCGTGCGCACTTCGCGACCGGTTGACGCATCCCAGAGCTTGACCGCGTGATCCCAACTCCCCGAGGCCAGGACCGAACTCGGCGCAGGACAGAACGCCACCGAACTGACCCGATCGGTGTGCCCACTCAAAGTCTTGATCTCGCGGCCGGACGGGACGTCCCAGAGCTTTACCGTCTTGTCAACGCTGCCGGAGGCAAGCATCCGATCATCGGGGGAGAATGCCACCGACGTCACGGCATCGCGGTGCGAGCTCAAGGTCTTGAGTTCGGTGCCGGCGGCGGCATCCCAGAGCTTCACGGTATGATCGGCGCTGCCCGAAGCGATCATTCGTCCGTTCGACGTGAAGGCGACGCTATTGACGGCTCCCGAGTGGCCTTTAAGGACATGTAGCGCCCGCCCGGTGGCGATTTCCCAGATCACCACCGTCCCGTCGTGGGTGCCCGCGGCAAGCAGCGCCCCGTCCGGCGAGAGACTGACGGCATCGACAACACCGGAGTCGAGTTTGAGCATCCTGAATTCGCGCCGGGTGGCGACATCCCAGACGAGTGCGGCGCCGTCTTCACCGCCGGAGGCCAACAGACGACCGTTGGCCGAGAAGGCCACCGAGTGGACGACATTCGAATGCCCCAACTGGGCAAATACATCGGGTCCGTCGGCGGCAAGGCTTGCCGTGGAGATGAGCGCCGCCGCCACAGCGGCGAATCCCGCATGCGCGGCGACGCGGCGAAACCGCCGTCGACACAGATCCCTTCGTTCACCCCACGAATTCACGAGATTCGGCTCTTCGTTTGTCCCTTGGTTTTACTGATGATACGCGCTGCGCAGCGTTTTCTCTAACCGCGCATGCGCGCCTATATTATGCAGAAAAGTCAATGACATAATCTGCAGGGCGATGACCGGAGGGCGAAGCTTAGGAACTCATTGCAACGATGTGTCGCGCTCCCATTGAGTTCTTCGCGCTGCCATCATCAACCGCCCGGTATCGGCAACACCGGCATGACTTCGACCGACTCGCCCGGAAAAATCGTGAAGTGCGGATGCTTCTCGAAAAGTTTGGCGGCGGCCTCATGCGAATCGGCGCGCACCACCATGAAGGCTCCCAGGTCATTGCCGGTGTCCTCGATCCCGCGTTGCGTAACCTTCTTGGTTTTGCCGAGCGGACCGCCCATCGCGACAATGGCGGCTTGATGTTTTCCCATCCACGCCTTCCATGCCTCCATGCCCTCACGTTCCTTCGGCCGGCGATCCGCTTCGGGCATGGCATCCCAGTCGCGGCGACGCGCGCTGGTTTTGCTGCCGAGAAACACGGCAAGGTAAGTGTTGTTCGTGCTCATGACGTCTCCTTTACTGCGCGTGTGGGGGGATGAAACATGGACCATACCGACTGCTCGACACGGCTTCAAGGCCTGTTCCTTGACGCGCGAATACAGTATGAGTAACATCTAAAATAGATGTCGATCGTATTCTATTTATTCAGCGCCATTGGGAGTCTTGTTCCGCATGCCACGCGCCTCTAAGGAACAAGCTGCAGCGAATCACCGGCTGGTTGTCGAAAACTCTGCGAAGCTGATCCGCGAGCGCGGTATCGACGGAGTAAGCGTCGCGGATTTGATGGAGTCTGCGGGCCTCACCCATGGCGGCTTTTACGGCCACTTCGATTCGAAGGAGGCGCTGGTTGCTCAAGCGTTCTCGCACGCTTTCAAAGTGTCCATTGAGCGATGGAATGGCCGGCTGGCCGCAGAACCGACCGCCGCCGACGGATTCAAGGCGATCGTTGAAGGGTATGTATCCGCACGCAACCGCGACAATCCCGGGACCTCCTGCCCTACCGGCGCGCTCGTGGGCGACGTGGCGCGTGAACCCGCGACGTCTCCCGTCCGGTCGACCTATCGCGAAGGCGTCAAGCAATTACTGCAGATTCTGCAATCGACGCACGGCGAATCGCCAGGCAATCGGCGGCGCACATTGGCTCAATTCGCAATGATGGTCGGGGCGGTGACCCTTGCCAGGGCGACGATCGGGGATCCCATCTCCGAGGAATTTCTCAGCAGTGCGCGCGAGGCTCTGCTCGCAGCGCCGGAAACAACTCGTGCGTCCGCCCCACGGCGTCGACGCCACTGACTCATGCTAGCCCGGTCTTTCTCATCCTGGTTGCAGCGCCGTGGCATTCACTACGCATGGATCGTGCTGGCCATCGTATTCTTGGCGATGCTGGTTTCCTCGGCCGCCCTTGGATTGCCGGGTGCATTCTTGAAACCGCTGAACCGCGAATTTGGCTGGAGCACCGCGCAGATCTCCTCCGCATTGGCGGTTCGATTCGTTTTGTACGGCCTGATCGGTCCGTTTGCGGCGATCCTCTTGGAACGCTATGGGGTTAGGCGCATTGTCTGCACGGCGCTTTGCATGATCGCCGGCGGCGTATTGCTGGTCACGCAGATGACTGCGCTCTGGCAGCTGGTGTTTCTGTGGGGATTGATTCTCGGGATCGGCTCGGGCCTCACCGCCCTGGTGCTCGCTGCCACGGTTGCGAATCGTTGGTTTGAGCGCAGACGCGGCCTCGTACTGGGCCTGTTGACGGCCAGTTCGGCCACCGGGCAGCTCATATTCTTGCCGCTCGCCAGCGCTTTGATCGTCCATTTCGGCTGGCGCGTCGCCGTCATGCCGGTCGTGGTCTGTTGCCTGGCCGTCGGCGTCCTGGCCTTTTTCTTTCTGCAGGATAGGCCTACGTCTGTGGGATTGATGGCCTTTGGAGCCGACCCGCGCACAACGCCCGATTCGACAACCACGGCGGGGCACGCCGCGTTTAGCCTGCCTTTGAGCGCATTGAGCAGCGCTTCGCGCAGCGGCACGTTCTGGGTGCTGGCCGGCACTTTTTTTGTCTGCGGCCTCAGCACCAGCGGTTTGATTCAAACCCATTTCATCTCGCTCTGCGGCGATTATGGGCTTGCAGCGATTCCCGCCGCGTCGGTGCTTGCGATGATCGGCGCATTCGACTTCGTAGGAACTATCGGCTCCGGCTGGCTCTCCGATCGCTTCGACAATCGAAAACTGCTTTTCTGGTACTACGCTCTGCGTGGTCTATCGCTGCTCTGGCTGCCGCATTCGGATTTCACGTTCTATGGGCTGTCGCTTTTTGCGATGTTCTATGGTCTGGATTGGGTGGCCACGGTTCCGCCTACGGTGAAACTTGCAACTGCAGCCTTCGGCAACGAGCGCGGGCCGATGATATTCGGGTGGATTTTCGCGGCTCATCAGATCGGCAGTGCAACCGCGGCCTACGGAGCAGGTCTTAGCCGAACTCTCCTACTCACCTACTCGCCGGCACTGTACTCGGCAGGCGCGGCCTGCATCCTCGCCGCTCTGGCAATTTTTCTGATCGAACCGGTCAAAGCCGGTCGGGTTCTCGTGGCGGTAAGGGCGGCACCGCAAACATAGCCAGCGCGTCAAGGATTGAACCTAAGCCCGCTCATTCACACGCCGCGCCGCGACAGTTCGTCGACTGCTCGCGCCAAAAGGTCCACGGTGCGAGCCACATTGTTCAACTTGTCGAGCCCGAAAAGGCCAATACGAAACGAACGGAAATCCGCTCCCTCGTCGCATTGCAGGGGCACACCCGCTGCAATCTGTATGCCCAGGTCGCGAAACGCCTTTGCCGACTGCACGTCCGGACGAGTGGTGTAACTGACGACCACTCCCGGCGCGCCGAAACCCGCGGCGGCGACGCTTGGAAATCCTTTTTGTTCGAGAAGATTGCGCACCTCGGCGCCGAGCAGTTTGGCCTGCTGCGCTGTTCTCGCAAAGCCGAAGCGCTCGGTTTCAAGCATGGCGTCGCGGACCGCGACCAGCGTGTCCGTGGGCATCGTCGCATGGTAGGCGAAGCCGCCTTTCTCATAACTCTCCATGATCTGCAGCCACTTGGCGAGATCGCAGGAAAAGCTCGTGCTCTGGGTCTGTTCGGTGCGCGCGCGAGCGCGCTCTCCGAGGGCGACAAAACCACAACAGGGCGGAGCGCTCCAGCCCTTTTGCGGCGCACTGATGAGGACATCGACCTGACAGGCGCCCATGTCGATCCACACGGTGCCCGAGGCAATGCAATCGAGCACGAACAGCCCGCCAACGTCGCGTACCGCGGCGCCGACGCGACCGATATAGTCCTCGGGCAACATGATGCCGGACGCGGTTTCGACGTGCGGTGCGAACACGACTGCCGGGCGATGGGTGCGGATGGCGTCGATCACCTGCTCGACGGGGGGCGGCGCGAAGGGAGCTTGCGCACCCGCGCCCGCCCGAACCGCCTTGAGTACGGTGATCTCG
>CAYRAC010000209.1:0-923 GCA_964422045.1 uncultured Steroidobacteraceae bacterium | reverse complement strand
TCCAAAATCTGCGACCATCGGTAACTGAACCAGCCGTTGCGCAGGACCAAACATCGTTGCCCGGACGCGAATTGCCGCGCCACTGCCTCCATCGCGAATGTACCGCTGCCCGGGACGACCACCGCCGAGCGCGCGTTGTAAGCGCCCTTCAAGATGCGGGAAATGTCTATCATCACCGACTGAAAGCGCACCGACATGTGATTGAGCGCGCGATCGGTGTAGACCACCGAGTACTCGAGCAGCCCGTCCGGATCAGGACTCGGCAACAATGCCGGCATATATATCTCCCAGCTTTCCACGCGACGCAACAGATCGCCTTGCCAAAGCATACAGGTGTCCGCCGGATTCGTAACTATGCGGCTAGCCGAGCGATATCGTTAACGGGGTCATTCACTTATACTCGTCCGGCCACGGATTAACCAAGAATGTGGCGCCAACCAAGAAAAGGGGAAACGCAGATGCACGGGAAACTCACAGCATTGCTCGGTGGATTGTTCGTCGTGAGCGCAGTCGGCATGGGAAACCAGCCGCTTTACGCCCAGACAATGGAGGCCAAAGAGAAGCCGGCCATGTACAGTTATGTAGCCAACTGGCAGATCCCGCGGGCGAAGTGGACGGAGTTTGAAAAGCCGAATGCGGCAACCGAGAAACTGCTCAGTCAGGCGATTGGCAGCGGAACATTAGTCGCCTATGGCGCCGATAAGGTCGAGGTCCACAGCGCCGAAGGGCCCACACACGACAGCTTCTGGTCGGCCATGTCGATGGCCGGCGTGATGGATATACTGGATGCGCTCGGGAAGGGTCCCCCGGACGTCACTTTGCAGAGCGCGACCAAGCACTCGGATGGCATCTACGTCAGCCATTTCTATAATTGGAAATCTGGCAGTTACAAGGACGCATATACTCACACGGCCTACTACAAG
>CAYRAC010000208.1:0-6949 GCA_964422045.1 uncultured Steroidobacteraceae bacterium | reverse complement strand
TCGACGATCGGCGGATCCTTGTCGAGCACGTTGTTGGCGCCGGCGCGGATCTGCACGATCTTGTTGACGTTCCAGGTCGCCTCGAGATCGATGTAGTTGTACGCGCCGATTTTGGCGTTGAAATAATCGTACGCGCCCCAGGTGGCGAAATGCAGGGTTGGATCGCTGCTGTTGTTGTCCTGCGAAACCGACCCGATGTAGCGCCAGGTGAGAGATGTGGAAATGTTCCACGGCGTGTCCCAGGTCGTCCGGAACAGGTGGTGCCAGCGCGGGTCGACCGTCTGGCAGGTCTCGCCGAACAGTCCGGCGCAGTCATAGGTATGCGCGCCCGGCAGCGGCTGCGTTTCATTGTGCAGCAGATAGGCGCCATTGAGGGAGAATGAGACATCGCCGAAGCTCGGCGGCAGGTCGAGCTTGTAGCTCATCTGCACATCGATGCCGCTCACCACCGCGGTACCGAGGTTGTAATCCTTCTGAATCACATAGCCGCCGGAGGTCGTGCTGTTGCCGGTCAGGCTGCCGGTGCTCGGCGAGCGCACGATCTGGTTGCAGTAGGTCGGGTCGCCGGTATTGGCGCAATTCGACAAGATCACGAGATACGGGATGACGCCAATCTCATCCTTCACCTGGATGTGGTAGTAGTCGATGCTGCCGGTGAGATGCGGAATCTGGCTTGGGGAGAAGTTCACACCCAAGGTATAGGTGTCGGCCTGTTCCGGCTTCAACGCCGAATTGCCGCTGGTCTCCTGCGACAACTGGTCGGCGGTGCCCTGCGGAATCGAGCCGCTGTTGAACTGCACCGCGGTCACGCCCGTGCGTTCACATTGCTGCAGGTTGAAGGTGATGGGCGGAGCGCACGGGTCGTTGCCGACCGCGGCGAGCCCAACGATCGGCGGCGTGAACGCCTCGGCGACGCTCGGCGCGCGGATCGCGCGGTCGTAGGAGGCGCGGATGCGATAGTCGGTGATGGGCGCGTATTGAACTTCGAACTTGTAGGTGTTGGTGACGCCGGCCGTCGAGTAGTCGGAACGCCGATAACCGGTATCGAACAACAGTTCCTTGGCGCCGGCCCGATCCTGGACGAGCGGTGCGCGCACTTCGAGGAATTCCTCCTTGACCGAAATGCTGTTGTCGATGGGCGCGACCGCGCTGCCGAAGCCGGACAGCAAGCCGCTTTCCTCGGCGGAGTCCGGCTGCAAGTATTCGTGATCGTTGCGGTGTTCGAAACCTAGGTTGACACCCACCCCCTCGGCCGCGAGCGGCGACTGGATCCCGTAGTTCCCGAGTTTGCCGGTGACGTCGGCATGCAGCGTGCGCAGCTGCGAGGCGCCTTGCGCGGTGCCGAGTTGGTACAGGTAATTGAGCGCGGCTTGGGTGACGCCGCCGTCCGTGAAGATGTTGTACGGCACGCAACCTCGGGGGGCGCCGATGCAGGTCGGGTTGGCGGCGCTGCCGGTCACCAGCAGGGCATTGGTTATCCCTTGGTAACTCAGGTATTTCTGGTTGGAATCGGAAAATGCCGTATAGAAGTACTGTCCGTAGACATCGTAGCTCCAGGCATCGGCGAAGTCGCCCTTGGTGCCCAATACGCTCCGATAGTTGGTGTGGTCGACATCGATGTAGCGGTCGCCGCCTTCGATTTTGCGGCGGCCGATTCTGACTTGCACCGTGGTCGATCCCGGGTTGGCTTTGTCGGCCGCGATTTGCGCGGGCGTGCACAGGATCCCCGCCTGCTGCGGACTCAATAAAGGATTGCTGCAATTGATGTAGTAGTCGCCGGCACCGGTTGGGTCGAGCGGATTGCTGTCCTTGAACAGGGCCGCCGGTGCGACTTGCTGATGCGTCTTGTCATCCATGAAAAAGAATTCAGCGTACGGCTTGAAGTATTCGTTGATGTCATCGTGCGCCATGAACGCCGCGTTGTAGCGATCGTCTTCGCGCGTCATGAAGATATATTGCTGGGAGTTGTAGACCGCGGGCGGCGTGGTCGCGACCGACCCGTTCGGCACGAAACTATGCCCGGACACGCTGTAAGCCGTCCCTGCGTTCGCGCCGGCGGTCGGCTCGAACCAGTTCGAATTGCTCGAGCCGCCGCAGGTGACGCCGGTGACATTGCCGGCGTTGTCGTAGGTCGGGAACAACTGGCAGGCGCCAAAATCGCGTTGACTGGCGACGACCGGATCGGCGTGGCGGTAGCTCAAGTACCCCGTGACATTGCCGTTGCCGTCCGCGAAGTTCGTGCCCATCAACACATCGAAGGTGCGGTTGCGCCCGTCTTGTTCGGTGCCGGTGGGCGGCGTGTAGCCGAACTGACGCACCAGGTTCTGCATGAAGGCATCGTTGTTGTCGTGATAGTTCTCGCCCACTTGACCGTCGACTTGGAATCCCTCGAAGTTGCGCTTCATGATGAAGTTCACGACGCCCGCGATGGCGTCCGAGCCGTAGGCCGCGGAGGCACCGCCGGTGACGACTTCCACGCGTTCCACGAGGCCCGCCGGTATTTGATCGAGATCCGGAGCGGGCTGCGCTATGGCCGTGTTCGGCGAGCCGACGCCCAAGCGGCGGCCATCGACCAGCACCAGCGTGCGGCCAGGCCCGAGGCCGCGCAGGTCCGCGGTGGCGACGCCGCCGGCGGTGGTCAGCCCCGAGGTGCCGTTGCCCAGGTCTTGGCCCAAATCGTTGGTGAAAATCTGCGGCAGCTGGCTGATGATGTCGGTGATGTCGGTCTTGCCGGACACCTGGATGGATTTCGAAGAGATCACCTGAATGGGACTGGTGCTCACTTCATTCGGCGAAGCGATGCGCGAGCCGGTGACGATGATCTCTTGCAGGGGTGGAGATTCCGCTTCGGTTGCGCTCGATGCTTGCGCGCTGGCCGGAACATTTTGCGCCAGCAGATACTTGTCGGCCGAAACATTCGTCACATCGGAGATTGCGGCTGCCGTGGCGACAGCATCGCCGTCCGGCGCCTGCAGCAGCACGCCGGCCCCGTCGGGCAGCGCCGGCGCGCTCAGCGGCACGACGGTCACGGTGTTCTCGTCGAGATAGCGGTAGGTAAGGCCGGTGCCCGTGAGCAACTGGTCGAACGCTTCGTCGGCGGTGATGTCGCCGTTCGCGCCACGGGTACGCAGATCGCGAACCGTGCTCGACAAGTACAGCACCTGCAATCCGCGGCTCTGGGCGAGTTGCTTGAGCGCAGGCCCGAGACCTTGCGCCGCGATGTGGGTGGGTTTTCGAATGGCGGCATTCGCGCCGTCAGCCAGGGATAGACCGACGATGGACAGGCACACGGCCGCCGTGACAACTGCAATACGCATAAACGCTCCCGCGCCTCTTGAGAGGTTCTTGATGCCGGCCGGCGCAAGCCGCCAGGTCTGATGACAGTAGAGCGTTGTCACATAAAAAATGGGTATGGTTAGCGCGCTCGGCGGACGACGCGCACTTGATTCTCCGTTTCGATAACTTGAATCGAGCCCTGGCTGCGCAGGAAATTGATGAGCGACGCCGGATCGGTCGAGGAATAGACGCCGCTGATTTTTATTTTCTGCAGATCGCGATCATCGATGGTCAACGGCCGGCGGTTGTAGCGATTGAATTCTTCCGCGACCTCGCTCAACGGCGTTTCCTCGAACATGAGACGCCGTTGTACCCACGCGGTGGCGACCAAGGTATCCGTCTTGGTCGGCTTGGTCACGGTATGCGGCAGGACGGTGAGCTGCTCGCCGGCGGATAGAACGATCGGCGCCGCACCGGCGCTGGCCGAGGGGTCGAAGGTTTCAACGCGACCTTCGACGACTGTGACAACGGTCGAGACTTGTTTGCGATACACGTCGAACTCAGTGCCGACCGCGCGCACTTGGGCATCCCCGGCGCTCACGACAAAAGGCCGCTGCTTGTCCTTGGCGACGCGAAACAAGGCCTGGCCTTCGAGCAGCGACACATTGCGCTGACGGTTCGTGAGTTGCACCTGAACACGGGAGCGTGCATTCAATTCCACCGTCGATCCGTCGCTGAGCTGGATGGTGCGCTGTTCGCCGATCCCGGTGGCATAGGAGTCGGTAAGATCGTTGCCCACATACCGCAGCAGCACCGCAGCCAGCAGCCCGAGCGCCGCCATGGCGAGCAAAGCGCGCCGCGGACGTTGCCAGAAGGTCGGCGAATTCTCATGCAGCGGGAGGTTGGCGATCGAGGGGCGCAGCGCGGGCAGCGCGATGACGTCTGCTTCGTTGCGGGCCCGGGCGATGAGCGCGGCAATGTCGAGCTTGCCTTCGGGATCCGCCGTCGGCAGCTCCGCCCAGACGCCCGATATCTCGAGGTACGCCTGAATGTGTTCGGGCGAGCGCCGCAACCAGTCGATGAAGCGCAGGCGCGCCTCGCCGTTGACATCGCCGGCGCGGAACTCGATAAACCATGCCGCTGCCTCGGTCACGATCACCGGGTTAGTCTTGCTGCTTGCTGGTCCGATTCTCATAGTCTGGTGGCCCCTTCGGAGGCTCGAAGATTTCTACAGTGCTCGACCGCGCGCGCCAGATATTTTTTGGCGGTCTCACGCGATACGCCGAGTTCGTCCCCCACCTCCTGCACAGAATAACCGGCGACCCGATGTAGAACGAGGGCCGTCGCGACGCGTGCGGGCAGGTAGGCGAGCACGCGTTCGAGTTCGTCGAGCCGCTGGGCGTGGGCGACCTGGTCGGGCGGGTCATCGCTCGAGGGGGTTCTGAGTTCGGAGAATACTTCGGCGATATCCACCGAGACGGGCTCGCTCGAACGGCGCACCGCGTGCTGGTGGATCACATGGCTGGCAATGGTGAACAGATAGGCTTCCGGACTGCGGATGCTCTCGGAGCCATCGACCCGCAAGAGGCGCAAGAACACCTCTTGGGCCAGGTCCGGTACGTCCGCGGCATTGCGCAGCCGCACCGACAAAAAGCGGCGCAGCCGGGGCCCATAGCGGGCCGCAATGTTCGCGACGAAGCTGCGATTGTCAGGCATACGCTCGCAAATCCAAGCCGAGGTTGAATCTTCCCTGGAACATTAGAGCGCGTAGGCCGCGAAAATGGGTATGCCTTTTTGGCGAGTTTCCAGCAGTCCCTGAAAGATCAATGAGTTGAGATGCGTTCCGCGATCTGACGGGCCTCCAGGCCGATATCGCGCAGCATGCCGGTCGGGGAGACGCGAAAGCCGCAGAAATGCAGTCCTGCCGGCGCCGCGAGGCGGCCCTGGTTGAGGAAACGGTCGAAGCCGGCGCGAAAGCCCGTGGCAAGGACGATGGCATCGCAGCGGCGCGTCGAGCCGTCATCGAAGGTGACTGCGTCTTGGCTGATGGAACGTAGGCCGCGGCGTATCTCGATGCGGCCCTCCCGGATGAGCTTGACGGTGCCGATATCGATGAGCGGAATGCGCGCCGTCGTGTTGATCTGCGTGATCGGTCCACAGAGAGGCTTGCGAAAACCGAGCCTCGCGATGTCGCCGATGGTCAGGCGCACGAGCGGTGCGGCCAACGCATCGGCGAGCCGGGGCGGCAGCCGGCTGAACGCCAGGGAGACGGTGAGGATGGGCAAGCCCAAGATCTCGCGCGGGATGATGTTCACGGGACCGCGCACGGCCATCGCGACGTGCGCGCCGTGCTCGTATAGATCGATCGCGATTTCGCCCGCGCTGTTGCCGAATCCTACGATCAAGACGTTCCGATCCCGGAAGGGTTCGCCATCGCGGTACTCGCCGCTATGCAGGATGCGCCCTCTGAAATGCTCCTGACCGGGCCAGCGGGGCAGATTGGGGACCGCGTTGCAGCCGGTCGCCACGATGACGTGCCGGGAACGGTACGCGCCGGCGGCGGTGATCGTCACCCAGCCCGCCTCACCGGGCTGCACGCTCTGGACTCGCTCACCAAGACGCGGAGCAAGTCCGAAATGCCGTGCGTAAAACTCCAAATAAGCAATCACTTGATCGCGCGACGGATAGCGCGGTGTGCCTCGAGGAAAGTCGAGATACGGCAGGGCCGAGTGGTCGCGATCCGAATGCAGGTGCAGTCGATCATAATGCCGGCGCCAAGTCGATCCGATCGTGGCCGCCTGCTCGACGATCAGAAACGGCGCACCGATTTTTTTGAGGCAGGCAGCAACCGCGAGCCCTGCGGGCCCGGCGCCGATGATCAACGCTTCTGCTTTGAGCTCCACGCGGAGCATTGTCGCCAGTCGTAGCCGCGGCGGGCAAGGCCAAGCGTGTATATTGGGTGATCAATTGCGGCTGCGAGGCGAGGGTGATACGTGGCGACGGGTATCTGGGTCGATGCTGATGCTTGTCCAAAGGTGATCAAGGAGATTCTATTCCGCGCAGCCGAGCGAACCGGCGTGCGCGTCACGCTGGTGGCCAACCAGCCGATGCAGATTCCGCGCATCGCAAGCGTGCGCGCCGTCCAGGTTGCGTCGGGCTTTGACGTCGCCGACAACGAGATCGTCAAGCGCGTGGCAGTCGGGGATCTGGTGATCACCGCCGATATTCCGTTGGCCGCGGAAGTGATCGCGAAGGGCGGCGCAGCGCTCAACCCGCGCGGCGAACGTTATTCCCCCGATACCATTCGCGGAGTACTCGGCATGCGCGATTTTATGGACACCATGCGCGCCAGCGGCAATGTCGGCGGCGGCCCGCCACCGCTGACTCAGGCAGATCGCAACGCATTCGCGGGTCAGCTCGATACGTGGCTGGCACGCCGTCAGGGCGCCTAGTGGACGAGCAACGACCCGCATCGGTTATGGTGCCGCACACGGAACTCGAGCCGGACTTGCTGCATGCCGTGGTCGAATCCTATGTATTGCGCGAAGGCACGGATTACGGGGAAAGGGAAGTTTCGCTCGAGGCCAAGGTGTCGCAGGTCATCGGTCAGTTGCAGCGCGGCGAGGCGGGGATCGTATTCGATCCCGAGACCGAGACCGTGAGCATCGTCAGA
>CAYRAC010000207.1:0-6972 GCA_964422045.1 uncultured Steroidobacteraceae bacterium | reverse complement strand
GCGCTCATCTGTGCCGGTGTGATTCTGGTTTCGCGCAGCTCGGTATGAAGGCATCTTTCGCGGTTGCGACCGAAAATAGGATGGCGCAGACTGGCGGCCGGCCGAATCGGCTGCAAAGGAACCCTACCATGAAGCGATTAGTGACTCTCGCCCTGGGTTGTGCGGTATTTGCCGCTCCCCTGTACGCGGCTTTGAAGACCGGTGTTCAAGCACCCGATTTCACGACCGAGGCTACGCTCGCCGGCAAGCCGTTCAAGTTCTCTCTCGCCAGCGCGCTGAAAAGCGGTCCCGTCGTTTTGTATTTTTATCCAGCCGCGTTCACGCCCGGCTGCACGGTGGAGGCCCACGAGTTCGCCGAGGCCACCGACAAATTCAAGGCTTTAGGGGCGACCGTAATCGGCGTGTCGCACGATCCGATCGACAAGCTCAATAAGTTTTCCGTGAGCGAGTGCCGCAACAAATTCGCGGTGGCCTCGGATGCGGATCAGAGCATAACCAAGGCGTATGACGCGGTACTTGCGGCGAAGCCAGAATACGCCAATCGAACTTCCTACGTGATCGCGCCGACCGGCAAGATCATCTATGAATACACCGCGCTCGACCCCGACAAACATGTCGGAAACACCATGGCGGCGGTGGAGCAATGGAAGAAAGAGCACCCGTAGCCCGAGGCTCCTAGCTCTCCGCAGTATGAACGATCTTGGCGCTATGGTGCGAACGCTGGGCCCACGGCGTCGAGGCATCAAAGATCCGCGCCGCCGCCCACATGCCGAGGCAGGGCGCCGAAAAGTAAATCCACAGGCCGACGCAATTCCTGGCCGGCAACGCCGAGGCCAGCGTGCGCGCCGGGTTCATGCTCATCCCCGACAGCGGCGATTCGAAAGCAACGTAGCAGGTAATCAATAATCCCGCGACCAAGCCCGAATACTGCGACCAGCGCCGGCTGTTGGATACCTCGAGGATGGCCAGCATCAACATCAGCGAAATGCCCGCCTCGGCGAGGAAAGCGACAGCCGACCCGGCCGTGGCCGGCAGCGTGACGATGAACGACACCGGCGGCTGGGCGAAGGCCGAGCCCAGCAGCGCCCACGCCGCGAGCACGCCGAGCAATCCCCCGGCAAACTGCGCGATGATGTAGAACGCCGAATCGATGGCCGAAATGCGGCCGAGGCTGAAGAATGCGAGGGTAACGCACGGATTCATATGCGCGCCGGAACGCTTGCCCCAGGGCGAATAGATGAGTGCCACGGCAGTCGAACCCATGGCGAGCCCGATCAGGGCCAAGCGAACCCGATAATTGCCGATTGCGCCGCGCAGCAACCCGCCGGGCGCCTCGAGCTCCGTGGTGACGATCGAGGCGGACACCATGAACGTGGCGAGCGCCCAGGCCTCGATCAGGTACTCCGGCCAATGCGCGCGCAATGCACGGCGCGCCGCACTAGCCGTCGGCACTAGTCATGCGCTCTCGGCATGAGCAGCTTCGCGATCAGCGAGGTCCACCCCGACTGGTGCGATGCGCCGACGCCGCGGCCGGTGTCGCCGTGAAAGTACTCGTAGAACGGGATGCAGTCCTTGTAGTTCGGATCTCTCTGCAGCTGCGGCTGATGACGGAGCACCGCCCGCTCGCCGTTGGCATCCTTGAGGAATATGCGCGACAAGCGATGCGACAGCTCGGTCGCCACTTCCTCGATGGTGAGAAAGTGGCCGGAGCCGGTAGGGCATTCGACTTTAAAATCGTTGCCGTAATAGTGATGAAACTTCTGCAGCGATTCGACGATCAAGAAATTCAGGGGAAACCAGATCGGCCCGCGCCAGTTGGAATTGCCGCCGAACTGCCGCGAATCGGATTCGGCCGGCGTGTAGCGCACCGACTGATCGACGTCGCCTATTTTCAGCACGAAGGGGCTCGCAAGATGCGCGCGCGACAGCGCCCGAACGCCATAGTCGGAAAGGAATTCGGACTCGTCCAGCATCCGCCGCAGCAGACTCTTCATTCGATGACCGCGCAGTAGCGACAACAGCCGGCGCTGGCCGCGCCCCGGCGACTCCCAATGCGAGACCAGGCCCGCGAGATCCTTGCGGTGGTTCAAGAACCACTCCAGGCGTTTGCGAAATCCCGGCAGCCGTTCCAGCATCTCCGGCTCCAAGGTTTCGACCGCGAACAAAGGAATCAATCCCACCATGGAACGAATCCGCAGCCGCACTTTTTCGTTGTCCGGCAGGTTCAATACGTCGTAGAAGAACTGGTCTTGTTCGTCCCAAAGACCGACATCTGCGCTCAGCATGCTGCTCATGGCCTCGGCGATGCCGAGGAAATGCTCGAAGAATTTGCTGGCGATATCCTCGTACACGTGATTGTGCTCGGCGAGTTCGAGTGCAATGCGCATGAGATTGAGCGAATACATCGCCATCCAGCTGGTGCCGTCGGACTGATTGATATAGCCGCCGGTCGGCAGCTGCGCGCTGCGATCGAACACGCCGATGTTGTCGAGTCCCAAGAAGCCGCCCTGAAAAATATTACGGCCTAAGTTGTCCTTGCGATTGACCCACCAGGTGAAATTCAGCATGAGTTTGTGAAACACGCGCTCGAGAAACTCCAGGTCGCCGTTGCCGCCGTTCTGTTTGCGGTCGATCTGATACACGCGCCACGCGGCCCAGGCATGCACCGGCGGGTTTACATCGCTGAATGCCCACTCGTACGCCGGAATTTGGCCGTTGGGGTGCATGTACCATTCGCGCGTAAGCAGCACCAGCTGATGCTTGGCGAACTCGGCGTCGATCAAGGCGAGAGGAATGCAATGGAAGGCCAAGTCCCACGATGCGTACCACGGGTACTCCCATTTGTCCGGCATGGACACGATGTCGGCGTTGTTGAGATTGCGCCACTCGATGTCGCGGCCGTGCAGGCGCGACTCGGGCGGCGGCGGCTGGCCGGGATCGCCCCTAAGCCAGCGCGGAATGTCGAAGCAGTAGTACTGTTTGCTCCAAATCAGTCCGGCAAATGCCTGCCGCTGCACCACGCGCTCGTCGGCCGCCATGTTCTTCTGCAGGTCGGAATAGAACTCATCGGCCTCAGTGTTGCGCGCCGTCAAGCAGCTGTCGAATCCTTCGAAAGGCATGTCGATGGCTTGGCGTGACAGCCGCAGGCGGTACTCGCGTTTGCCGCCGGCGGCAATGGCGCCTTGGAACCAAACCCCGGCTTTGGTGCCGCATCGCGCCGGGTTGACGCGATCGGAATTTCCGCCAACGATGCGCTCGTGGAAGCCATCCTTGAAATATCCGCGGCCGTCGGAATTCCAGAGGCGAGGCGCATTGGACTCGTTCTCGGTAAACAAGAGATCGGCCTCGCCGTCGAAGTAGAGTCGAGTCATCCCCAGATCGAGGGGCTCGATGGCGACGGCGCCGTCACCGACCGCGTGCAACTTCGGCTTCACCGAGCCAGGCTCCCAGGTCCATGTGTTGCGCAGCACCAGCTGCGGAATCAGATGCAGAACGGCGGGTGCGCCGGCGCGATTCCAGGCCGTAATCTTCATGAGAATATCGCCCGGCCGCTCTTGCGCGTACTCGACAAAGACATCGAAGTAGCGATCCTCGGCAAACACGCCGGTGTCCAAAAGCTCGTACTCCGGAAGCTCCGTGCCGCGCCGCGCGTTCTCCGCAATCAAGTCCGCGTACGGAAAGGCGCGTTGCGGGTACTTGTAGAGCATCTTCAAGTAGGAGTGCGTCGGCGTCGCGTCCAAATAAAAATAATGTTCTTTGACGTCCTCACCGTGATTGCCTTGGGCATTGGTCAGGCCGAACAATCGTTCCTTTAGAATCGGGTCGGAGCCGTTCCACATCGCCAGCGACAGGCACACCAATTGGTCGGCGTCGGAAATTCCTGCAATCCCGTCTTCGCCCCAGCGGTACGCGCGGCTGCGCGCGTGATCATGCGGAAAGTATTCCCACGCCGTGCCGCCGGAGCTGTAGTCCTCGCGCACCGTGCCCCACTGGCGCTCGCTTAAGTAAGGTCCCCAGTGTTGCCAGCCTTCGGGGCCGGGCGTGTTTGCCAGCAGGCGCTCGCGCTCGGTGTTCATATTTTGCGCTCGAGGAAAATCCAAGTGCGCAGTATCTCAGCGACGCTCCACGCTTGGGCGAAACAACCGCGCGCACTGTGCGGTGCGTCACCATCGAATATCTCGCTGACGGTTCCCAAGCAGACGCTGTCCAGGTGCTGCGCGATGGGCTCGAGAAACGATTGCGCGATCCGCGCATCGCCGTGCACCCGATAGTGGGCGAGGGCAAATGGGCCGAGCAACCAGGCCCAGACCGTGCCCATGTGGTAGGCGGCATCGCGCCGACCGGCATCGCCCGTATACACGCCGATATAGCCCGGGTCCTTCGGGCTCAGGCTGCGCAGGCCGCGGCTGGTGAGCAATTCGCGGCCGCAGCACTCGACCACGGCTCGCCGCTGCGTCGTGCTCAGGACGCAGTAGGGCAGGGAGACGGCCAAGATTTGATTGGGCCGAATGCGCGCATCGGCGCTGCCGCCGTGGTCGGTATCCAATACGTCGTACAGGCAGGCGCGCTGTTCATTCCAGAAGCGGCCGAAACCCGAACTCGCGTGCGTGAGCAGGGACTGACAGTAGCTCTTCTCGCTGATGTTCCTGAGGCTCGTCGCCAGCCGCACGGCGACATCCAACGCATTCAACCAGAGCGCGTTGATTTCCACGGGCTTGCCGATGCGGGGAGTGAATACCCGATCCCCGTGCTTGGCGTCCATCCAGGTCAGCTGCGTGCCAGGTTCGCCCGCATACAGAAGCCCGTCGACGGGATCCACGCGGATTCCGTAGCGCGTCCCGCTTGCGTGCGCACGGATGATCCTCATCAAAATTGGGAACAATCTTTGCACGAGTTCGGGATCGCTCTGTGCGTTCAAGTAATCGTCGAGTGCCTGGAACATCCAGAGCGTGGCATCCGCCGTGTTGTACTGGGGCGTCTCGCCGGCGTCCGGAAAGCAGTTGGGCAGCATGCCGCGATCGACGAAGCCCGCGTAGGTCTGCAATATGCCGGCCGCAACGTCGTAGCGCCGCAGCGAGGTCGCGAGGCCCGGCAGCGAGATCATGGTGTCGCGCCCCCAGTCGGTGAACCAGGGGTACCCCGCGATGACACTGAAGGCGTCGCGTGCCGCACCACGGCGCACGATGAATTGGTCGGAAGCCTGTGCGAGCGTGCGAACCCACGCAGGTGCGCTTTTCGGCAGCGACGCGGTCAGGCGTTGCGAGGCCGCTTTCAAAGAATTGAGGACCGCTGCGCCGGGCGCGGGCGCCGCCGCTTCGGCGGTAGCCACCAGATAGACCGGTTGCGCCGGGCTCAAATCCGCGGTGAAAGTGCCCGGCATCAACAGATCCTCCACCGCGTCCAGACCGCGCTCTGCTTCGGCTCGCCGCCAGAAGTTCCAATACCAATCCGCTCCGGGAGTGAAGCGCCCGGCGGTGATCAACAGCCGATAGGGCCGGGCGCCGGCGAAGGCCTGAACCCGGCATTGCGCGGGGTCCGCGGCGAGTTCGAAAGGCCGGGCGCCGCGATTCTGCTGGTGGTAGTCGCGATAGCCGATCAGGGGTTTGAGCGTTACGGAGAGCGGCGCCGACGCACGCAGCAATTCCAGGCGCAAGTAGCTGGTATTGACTCCGGGAGCCATGAATATCTTCTGCTCGAAGAGTGCATCCGCAACAGCATAATGCCAGGTAGGTATGCCGTCCCGAATCGCGAAGGATTCCAAGTGGACGAAACCGCGGCCGCTGACAGTGCCGTCCACGAATTCATCCGCCGATAGATCCGTCTCCTCTCCAAGGTAGTGGACGCTGACCTCGATCTTGGCGACGAGCAGCGTGCGCTCCACCGGCGGATTGAGGCTCGCCACCAGCAATCCGTGGTAGCGGCGGGTGTTCGCGCCCGCGACAGTGCCGCAGGCAAAAGCGCCGGCGCCGTTCGTTACCAGCCATTCACAGCGGCTGGCACTGTGCCAATTACCGCAGGTTTCACGGCCGAGGATCAAAGCGTGTCCCCGTTGCTAAGTGATCGGGCGGCAACATGGGAGGCGATATTACCGCCTGTGCCGCGACGTTTGGCCCATCCCGGCAAATTATTGTCGCGATTCGCTACAGCGAGCGCCTTGACTTTGCCTGTAGAATAGCCGTTTGAATCAATGAGATGTGCGGATGCTGCAGGATCGCTTCATGGGAAAGACCGCGTTGATTTGCGGCTCGGTGGCTTACGACACGATTTTGCAGTTTCCGGACCGCTTCAAGTCGCACATCCTCCCCGACAAGATTCATATCTTGAACGTGTCGTTTCTAGTCCCGGACATGCGGCGCGAATTCGGGGGTTGCGCCGCGAATATTGCATACACCCTCAAACTGCTTGGCGATCGGGGGATACCCATGGCCACCGCAGGACATGATTTCTCGGTCTACCGCGAGCGCATGCTGGCGCAGGGAATCGACGTCGATCACATCAAAGTGGTGGACGATACCTTCACTGCCCAGGCATTCATCACGACCGACCTCGATGACAACCAGATCACCGCGTTTCATCCCGGTGCCATGCAACACGCGCACCTCAACCGGGTCGCCGATGCCGGCCCGGATGTCGCGCTCGGGATCGTTTCTCCGGACGGGCGCCAGGCGATGATCGAGCACGCTGCGCAATTCGCGGCTGCCGAGATCCCCTTCATTTTCGATCCCGGCCAGGGGATGCCCATGTTCGGGACGGATGAGCTCAGAACATTCATTTCGCAGGCAAGCTGGATCAGCGTCAACGACTACGAATGGGGTTTGCTGCAACAAAAGACCGGATTCACTGTCTCTGATATCACGGCCCGGGTCGAGGCTCTGGTGGTCACCCGCGGTGCGGAAGGGTCGGTGATCTACACCGAGGGAAGGACCCTGGACGTGCCATGTGCCCGCCCGAAGGTGGTAATCGACCCTACGG
>CAYRAC010000206.1:0-6973 GCA_964422045.1 uncultured Steroidobacteraceae bacterium | reverse complement strand
TGTGCGCGGCCAGCGCGGGACTGGTCTTGTTGGTGCTGACCTGCACCGTCATCGAGAGCGTCGACCCGTCGGGCAGGTTGAAGGTGAAGGGCTGGCCTCCCGCCCGGGCCATGGCGTCCGAGTAGCCGGTGAAATCCAACCAGCAGTAATCCTGATAATCGCTCGGGGCCGTACCCTGCCCCGTCGCCGGGGCGCAGCTGTTGGCGTAGGTGAGGGCCGGAGTTCCGGCAAGGACTACGAGCCCAAGGGCCGCTCGCTGAATGATGCTCGTCAACATAATCCGCAACGTTACATATTGCGGTTCCGCGCCCTGTGAGGTCCTTCGCAGAAAAAGGCTGTTTTTGTAGTTTTTTTTAGGAGATGCCTTAAAACGAGAGACAGTCGCCGTTATTGCGCGGCGCGGGACTCCGGGGTCAGTCCCGCAACGGTATCGACCCAGATCGGGTCGCTATAGGCTTTGTGCCCCTGGTTGTCTTCGACGATGAGCGAATACCACGTCGCGTGCTCGGTAGTCAGTGGGAAATCGACGTGCACCTGCTGCGATGCCGCCGTCCAGGCCTCAGTCTTCAAGACCCTCCCGGACTCGATCAACTCGACCTGTTTGAGGCCGGCGACCGCTTGCAGATCGAAGCCCAAATTGAATGGTTCGCGCGGCTTGACCCGCAACTCGTCGCCGAATATGACCGAGGGGAAGATCAGCGGGCCGAACGTAACGTAGCCATGTCCGTCCTTCAGCGCCTGTGCATAGGCAACCGCGGTGACCGCGCCGTCGATATGCGCAAACGTCCGCACCGCTCCCGACTCCTCGTGCCACACATCGTGCGTGTCGGTGCCGGCGGCCAGGTAGTAGCGATGTCCGGCATTCCAGAAATTCCACAGCGTGCGCAAAACCTTCGCATCGTCGGCGGGTGCGGCCGCGTTGATCTCGATGAGATCGAAGCTCGGATTGAAACCGCCGGGTGCCACGCCCCGCGAGACGCTGGTGAAATAGCCGTAAGGGATGAACGGATGATTCACCTGCACCACCGTCGCGCCCATGCGCCGGGCCGCAGTCAAGAGTTCATCGATGCTTGCGGTCCCCGTGTCGATCGCCAATGTCTGATCGGGCGCCAGGGGATATGCATTGAAGTGTCCCCAAGAGGCCGACAGCTCGATACCCGGAATGAAGGCGACGCCACGGCGTTCGGCAAGCTCGCGTAACGTCGCGTGATTCACGGTTGAATCGTGATCGCTGACGAACAGCAAATCGAGTCCTGCCGCGAGTTGCGAGCGCGCCAAGTCCGCCGGCGGCGTCACCGCTTCCGCCTGATCGGCGTGGTGATGCAGATCCGCCGCGTACCAATGCCGCGCCGGCGGGTCGAACAGCCGAGTCAGCGCCACCTGTGCGGCGCGCGCCTCTCCCGGCGCAACCGAGAGTTTGATGCGCTCAGGTTGGGCCAAGAATCCACCGCCCGAGGACACGGAGAAACGGTAATCACCGGGTGCAATAGGCACATCGACGCGGCCGCGACGCTCGAGTTCGGTGAAAAACGTGTTGCGCCCGAGAAACTCCACCAGCGGTTTCTGACCTTCCTCGATGTTGATCCTGGCGTCGACTGGCGCGCCGCTGCGCGCATCCGCCACCGACCAGCGAATATTTCCCGGCGGCCGCAGCTCGCGGAAATCCACGTTGGCCACCGCACCGGGTTTGACTTGCAGCGGGATTCGCGCACTCTCGGAGTAGCCCTTGGCGGTGGCGTACAGAAGGTAATCGCCCTGCGCAAGCGCGAACTCGAACACGCCGCCGCGTCCCAGCACCCAGCCGTACGGCTTGCCGTGTTTTTCGACGACGATCACCGGCGCTTCGACCGGCTGCGCGTTGCTCGCGGCGACGGTACCGCGAACGGTTCCGGCTGTCAGATGCCTGCGGGCAATTTCAGCCGCGATCACCGGCTTCAAATCCCCGCTCGCGCCGACTTGCAGCCAGCCTTCGAACACGCGGCTCTCCCCCGCGGCGAGCGTGTGCAGCCGGTACAAATCGAGCGACCCATCGGCGATGTGATCGGCATACGGCGCATGCAGCGCAACGCTCCATTGCTCGTCATAGGCAACCACGCGATCGGCGAGCGCCATCTCCGTGCTCCCCTCGACCACTCCTCTCAATCCCGGAACGCCGAAAAAATGGCCGCCTTTCGGCCACAGCGTCAGACCCGACAATAGATCGGCCAACGCGGCGCCGCCGTTGTGCATGGTGGTGCGTATCGCAATCGAGTCGGCCGCGGCTGCGAGCGTGTACAGCGTCGTGATCGTCACCTTGCCCCAGTCGCGCACCGTGCGCACCACGACCCGCGTGGGGCCGCGCTGCAGAATTTCGATGTGTTGAAAGGTGTTGGGCCACGCGGACCAGTTATTCGGAATGAAGTCCGCGAACACCACGCAATCGCGGCCGATTTCCCCGTTCACCACCGGTGCGACGTCGATGATCGCGCCGCGCGGCACACCGTAGGGAACCGGCGATTGCACGGCGAGCGCGAAGGCCAGTTTCTCGTTGACCACCGTGATGTCGCCCGCCGACTTCGCCTCGCCGCCCTTGATCGGCGTCGGCCCGACGATCACTCGCACACCGGCGCAGGCACTCGCGCAAAAAGCCGTCAGCAAACAGCCGAGCAGCGCCGATTTCACCAGCGCCTGAAGGTCGCATGCGCCACCGTTAGTAATTGATGACTGCCCGCAAAGGCAGACTGCGCCAGGAGTAGTTGGCGACGATGTGCAAATCGATCAGGGCAATCAACGCGTGCAGCCGGTAGCCCGCCCGAACGCACAAATCCGCCGCGGCGCTCATCGTACCGCCGGTTGCCAGCACATCGTCCACCAGGATCACCCGCCCTTGCCCGCGCTGCATTTCCAGCACGCCGGATCCGTACTCGAGCTCGTACGTCACGTCGACAACCGGCGGCGGCAGCTTGCCTTGCTTGCGTACCAGCACGAATCCCTTACCGCGGCGCAGTGCCAGCGCCGCGCCCAAAATGAAGCCGCGCGATTCGATCCCCGCCAGCGCGTCGATCCCGCTCCATTCCGCCTCCGTGAGCAACCCGTCCAAGGCTTGCACCGTGACTTCGAGGTGATCGCGCAACAAGGGCGAGATGTCGCGGAATAAAATACCGGGGCGCGGGAAGTCGGCCACGTCGGAAATCGCCTGCTTGAAGTCAAACATGATCACCGCACAGATTGAAAAGTCGCAACTCGATCCCGCTCGACGCCGTAGTCCGCGCCGCGCTGCCATATGGTAGCGTTCCGACTATGCGCACGCTAAACCTTTATCCCGTATTGGCCGGATTGGCGCCCGCCCTGCTCGTATCGTTCCAGGCATTGGCCGCAGCCGCCCCGGCCACCCCCCCGGCCGCGGCGCCGGCCGCAATCGCCGCGCCCTTGACCGGGCAGCGGGTCATTCAAGTGCTGGATCAAGCGATCGACTGGTTTCGCACGCTCGGCATTCAGCAGCAAGCCGCCAACGAGCCGAGCGACTTGTTGATCTTGTATGACAATCGCCAGATAGCAAACCAAGTCATCGCCTTGGCGTTCGAGATCGCGCGCGCCGACGTCGATGTCCTCGCCAAGCAACCCGCAACCAAGGATTCGGGCGGCACCGCTGCGGCCACGCAGCTGAGCCAGCTCGAATCCAAGTACGCCGCGCAAGGCGCCGCCGTGCACAGCGAACTCGAATCGGTGCAAACGCAGCTCGCCAAGTCGGCAGCCGAACAAAGAAACGTACTGCAGGCAAAAATCTCGGAACTGCAGGGCGAACTCGAGTTGATCGACGCGAGAACAACCCTGCTCGCGACCATGTCGAGCCTGACCAGTCAAAGCGATGCCGGTGGTTTCAGCGCGAGCGGCTTAAGATCGCAGATCGACGCCATGGCCGTGACCTTGTCCGCCACTCCCGCGCCGGCCAATGCTGCTGCTTCCGGCGGCGGCGCAGCCCCCACGGCTGCAGCGGGCCCGGCGCAACAGACGCCGGCCGCTGCGTCGACCCCGCTCAACAGCATCAGCGGAATCGCCGCAGCTCGATTCGGCATCTGGGATTTGGCCGCCAATGTGATCCGGCTCTCGGAGAAAGCGGCCACCGTGGATGAGATCGATGCACGGGCCGCGGCTTTGCAAAACACCTTCGCGCGGATCCGCGGACCCATCATCGATGATCTGAAATCCTTGTCGGCGCGCGGCGATGCGGTGGCTGCCCAAGGCGACACCACGGATAGCGCGGCGCTCAATCACGCGCGCGATCAGCTCGACCTCGTGTCGAGCGAGTTCAAGCAGATCTCGGCGCTGCTCATCCCCTTGAGCAAGGAAGGCGTACTGCTCAATCAATACCGGCGCAATCTCGCCAGTTGGCGCGACGCCATCAGGAACCAATACCGCGGCGCGCTCAAGACCTTGGGGGTACGCGTCGGCATACTCCTCATCTTGTTGGCGCTGGTGTTTGCCGCCGCGGAGGTTTGGCGGCTCGCCGTCATACGCTACATTCAAGACGCGCGGCGCCGCTACCAGTTTCTCCTGTTGCGCAAGATCGCATTCTGGGCGCTCGTGGTCGTGATCATCGGCTTCGCGTTTGCCAGCGAATTGGGCTCGATCGTCACCTTCGCCGGCCTCATCACCGCCGGTCTCGCCGTCGCCATGCAAAGCGTGCTCGTGTCCATCGTCGGCTATTTCTTTCTCATCGGAAAATACGGCATTCGCGTCGGTGATCGCGTGCAAATCGGCGAAGTCACCGGTGAAGTCATCGAACTCGGGTTGGTCAGGCTGCATCTCATGGAACTTGGTGGCCACGGACTACTGGGACCCACGGGTCGAGTGGTCGCGTTCGCCAATTCGATCGTGTTTCAAGTATCGAGCGGCCTGTTCAAGCAGATTCACGGCGTCAATTTCGTGTGGCGCGAGATCACCCTGAGCCTTCCGGCAGGCATCGACTACGCGGCCGCCAAGGCCAAGCTCACCGCGGCGGTCACCGAGGCCGTCAAAGATGAGCGCGCCGAGATTGTGCAGCAGTCCAAGGAGATCGAGCGCGCGACCTCTTCGAATATCGGCGGCGATTCCCAACCCAGGGTGCAGTTGAGTTTCTCTGCGGGTGGCGCCGACGCCCACGTACGCTATCCGGCTCACTTGCAAAATGCAGCGGAGATCGACGAGCGCGTTTCCCAATCCCTCGTTGCCGTGGTCGCCTCACTTCGCTGATCCCGACGATGCTATCCTTGCGCGCTTACGCGATTGCCGGCGCGCTTGGGTAACACATTTCGCATGATTCTGGTCATTGACGTGGGAAACACCCGCCTTAAGTGGGCTTGGCTGACGAGTACCGGACTCTCGGATCAGCGGGCCGTCGTGCATCGCGATGCCAAAATCGGCATGTGGACCGCAGCCTTGTTCGAGTCCGGAGAAACGCCGCAGCGCGTTCTGGTGTCGAATGTCGCGGGCCCGGTCATGGCAAAAACCTTGAGCAATCTCGCAAAGAAGAAATTTCGCGTCAAGGTCGAGTTCGTAACCGCGTCCGCGCAATTCAATGGCCTCACCAACGGCTATCTCGATCCCTCGTTGTTGGGTGCCGACCGTTGGCTCGCCTTGATCGGCGCCTGGACCAAAGCGCGTTCGGCGCTGTGCGTGGTGGATGCCGGGACGGCGGTCAAGGTCGACGGCGTCGACGCCAACGGCCAACACTTGGGCGGCCTGATCGTGCCGGGCATCCACATGATGCGCGAGGCCTTGATGAACAAGACCAGCGATATCGCCAAGGCGGCACTGCACAGCACGCCCTCGCTCGCCGGCGTGCTGGCCAATAACACGCTCGGCGCCGTGTCGCGCGGCGCCGTGTTCGCTTTGGCGGGCATGGCCGATCGGGCGGCCGAAGTGATCGAGCAAAGCACCGGCACCAAGCCGAAATTGTTCATCACGGGCGGCGATTCCGGCATGATCACCGGCACGATGCGCTCGCAGGGCGAGATCGTGCCGGATCTGGTTCTGCAAGGTCTTGCGGTCATCGCGGCGCAGCCACGCTAGGCAACGCGTGTTTCGGCCTGCTCCCAGGAATTTGATTACCGATATTTCGGGACTCGAGGTTGGCCACGCCACCGACGAGCATGTCAGGAGCGGTGTGACGGCGCTGCTTTGCGGCGACGGGTGGTCGGCCGCGGTCGACGTACGCGGCGGAGCCCCCGGCGGGCGCGAAACCGATGCGCTCGCGCCTGAGAATCTGATCGGCCGCGCGCACGCGATCGTGCTTGCCGGAGGTTCGGTGTTTGGACTGGCCGCCGCCGACGGGGTCGCCGCAGCGCTCTCGGTCAAAGGCATCGGTCTGCAGCTGCGCACGGGCTCACCGCGAATTCCCATCGTGCCTGCGGCGGTGCTGCACGATCTTGCCAATGGTGGCGACAAGCAATGGGGACTCGAGCCGCCGTATCGCGGCTTAGGTGTTCGCGCGCTCGCTGCCGCCGGCGGCGATTTTGCCCTGGGCGCCCACGGTGCGGGACGCGGCGCCATGGCCGGGGTGGTGGGCGGCGGCGTCGGCTCGAGTTCCTTGGATTTGGGCGAGCGTTTGATCGTGGGCGCGCTGGCGGCGGTGAACTCCGTCGGTTCCGCGCTGATGCCCGACGGCAAGTCGTATTGGGCATGGCCCTTCGAACTCGACGCGGAATTCGGCGGCGCCGGCGCGCCCGCCGGGCAAATCGACGCGAGCGACCCCGCGCCCGACGCCTCGCGGCTGGTGTCGCTCGGTCGCTTGCAGGCCGGGGCCAACACCACGCTCGGCGTCGTCGCCTGCAACGCGGATTTGTCCACGCTGGAATGCAAACGGGTGGCGATGATGGCCCACGATGGAATCGCGCGGGCGCTGCGTCCGGCACACACCCCGTTCGACGGCGACACGATTTTCAGCATCGCCAGCGGCGAGTTAGCGCTGCGTTCAGAGCCGCCGCGCGCGGTTCAGATTGGGCGCATCGGTTCG
>CAYRAC010000205.1:0-6975 GCA_964422045.1 uncultured Steroidobacteraceae bacterium | reverse complement strand
GCGCCGGCCTTCTCCACCACGCCCACGCCCTCGTGGCCAAGAATCCGCCCCGGCGCACAGGTCGGCACGTCGCCCTTGAGAATGTGCAAATCCGTGCCACAAATGGTGGTCTTCGTAATTCGGACGATGGCATCGCCCGGCGCCGCAAGTTCAGGGTTCGGGCGCTCCTGCAGTGACTTCTTGCCCGGCCCGCCATACACAAGCGCTTTCATGACTACCTTGCAGCGGAACTTGAGGCTTCCGCAGAATGTCCTGCCGCGTGATTCAGCGAGGAGTGTATTCTCGATATGGCCTGTGCCAATCAGGACAATTACCTATGCGATCTCGTACCGCAGCTCGCCGCAGCGGCCCTAGTGCACCGCGCCCGCGCGAATACCGACCGCGATGGTGGCGACCAGCAGCAGCAGCATCGCCACGGCGAGCGCGATCCACAGATGTCGTATATGCAATTTCATTTTCCGGCATTCTCCAGTCGCCTAGCGGCGCGAATGCTGCTCGTTGATTTGACCTTTGGTCAAGATTCCAAGCAGTGCGTTGGCGTCCGCGACGAAAAGTCTCAGCAGATCATTGAGCGTGATGATTCCCACCACCTTTCCCTCGCCCGCCACGACCGGCAGGCGACGCACACCATGTGCGTGCATGCGCTCGATCACATCGGTCGTATCCTCCGACTCAAGAGCGATGACCACCGGCGTGCGCATCAAGCTTCCCACGGTGGTCTTCGCCGCATCGAGGCCGTTTCCCAATACCTCGACCACGATATCGCGATCGGTGATCACGCCCAGGGGGACGCCTTCGCTCTTCGGATCATCGACCACGACCAGGTCACCGACGTGCCGGTGACGCATCAGACTCGCCGCCTGAAGGACGGTCGTCTGCGGACCGCAGCAGACCACGTTGGCCGTACACACATCTTTCAGTAACATCGTAAATTCCTCCACGTGAAGATTGATCGTCTGTCTCACATTGCCAATACGTGCGCCAGCTCGAGAAGGCGCGTATCTGCAGGTTTCATCCGGCCCGCCACGTCGGCGAGGGGTGTGCGCGCCGGCTTGCCGTCGCGCATACCGATGAGCGTTCCGTAATGGCACTCGACCGCCGCATCCACTGCGGCGGCTCCCAGCAACGTGCCGAGCATTCGATCAAAGACGCCGGGCGCGCCGCCGCGCTGCACATGCCCCAGCTTCGTGACCCGCACTTCGAATCCAAGATGTTCATGCTCGCGAAAATATTGCAGCAACGAATCCACACTGTATTTCGCGCCCTCGGCGATCACCGCAATCGCATGACTCTTGCCGCGATCGTAGGCCGCGCCCAATGCCTGAGCGACGCTCGCTGGGTCGGCATCCACCTCCGGCAGTGCAATCACTTCAGCGCCGCCCGCGATCCCGGCCATCAATGCCAGATAGCCGCAATGGCGGCCCATGACCTCGACCAAGAAGGCCCGCTTCATGGACGAGGCGGTGGTCCGCAGGCGATCGATCGATTGCAGTGCAACGTCGATGGCCGTGGTCGCGCCAATGCTGATGTCAGTTCCGTACAAATCGTTGTCGATCGTCGATGCGATACCAATCACCGGGGCACCGTGCGCATGCAGCGCAGCCGCGCCCGACTGGGATCCGTTGCCGCCAATGACGAGGAGCACTGCTATTTCATGTTCACGCAGCGCCTTGAGTGCAAGATCGAGGCCCTGATCGGTCTTCAGGGGCTCATAGCGTGTGGTGCCGAGCCGCGTGCCGCCCATGTCGATGATGCCGCCCACGTCCCGTCGGCCCATGGGTCGAAAATCGCCACCCGCCAAACCTTGATAGCCATCGTGCACACCGACCACTTCGAAGCCGCGAGCAAGCGCACTTCGGACCACGGCGCGTATTGCGGCATTCATGCCCGGCGCATCGCCGCCGCTGGTCAACAGTGCTAATCGCTGCACGCCGCAACACTCCATCCTTGACGATAGGTGGATGCTCCACGCTCCTTCTCCGACGCGCTATACGGAATGTCACTTAGTGAACTGCGCGCCGCTGCGGCGCCCGGCCTTCATCAAATCTCCGTCAACATCACCTCGGTTCCCGATTGCCAACCCGCCGCGTTGCCTTCATCGGAATCCAAGTGCAATTCAATCCTGAAGGCGGGCGAGACGCGCACGACAACGTCCCCAAAGACCATCTTGCGGTCCCCCGCGGTGACGAATGCCGCGACTTTGTCCCCATTCTTCAACCCGAGCACATCGGCGTCGGCGGGACTCATATGGATATGCCGCACGGCACAGATCACGCCGGGCCCCAGCGTCACGCTGCCCGCCGGTCCTTCGATGATGATGCCTGGCGTGTCTGCAAGATCGCCCGATTCACGTAGTGGAGCGTTGATGCCGAGTTCGATCTCATCCGTGCGCGCAAGCTCCACCTGATCTTCGGATCGCGGCGGACCGACGATTCGCACGTGGTTCAGGCGGCCGCGCGGACCCACCAGCGTCACGGTTTCCTCAGCCGCGTACTGACCGGGTTGCGACAGCGGCGAACGAATATGCAGCAAATACCCGGACCCGAATAATTGCTCGAGCGTGCGCTGCGTCAGATGCACGTGGCGCACCGAAATCGCCAAGGGAATCAACGCCGCCACCGGCCGCGGATGTCTCGAGCTAGCCAGTGCTCTCGTCCTGTCAGCTGGCATGACTGCCCGCCGCGGCGACTTGCCGCCCCTCGCTCACCCGCCCCGGTCTCTGCTCCGTCGCCGCGACAGTTCGCGTCGCGGCGATGAAGCTATCCGGGTTCAATGAGATGGAATCAATCCCCATCTCGACCAGAAATGCCGCGAAGTCGGGATAATTGCTCGGCGCTTGGCCACAGATGCCGACCTTGGTGCCGCAGCGGTGGGCGCGTTCGATGACATCGGCGATCATGCGTTTCACGGCCGCATCACGCTCATCGAACAGGCCCGCAAGCTCTGCGGAGTCGCGGTCCACACCGAGCACCAATTGCGTCAGATCATTGCTGCCGATGGAAAATCCATCGAAGCGGCGCGCAAATTCTTCCGCGAGAATTACATTCGACGGAATCTCGCACATGACATAGACCTGCAACCCCTTCTCGCCGCGCCGCAGATCATGTTCCGCCATGACCGCAAGCACGCGATCAGCCTCCTGCGGCGTGCGGCAAAAAGGCACCATGACGATCAAATTGTCGAAGCCGATTTCCTCGCGAGCCTTGCCGATCGCTTGGCACTCGAGGGCGAAGCCGTCCTTGTAATGGTCGCTGTAGTAGCGCGACGCGCCGCGCAGACCGAGCATGGGATTCTCTTCCGCTATTTCGAACTGCGCGCCGCCGATCAAATGAGCATACTCATTGCTCTTGAAATCGCTCAAGCGGACGATGACCGGGTTCGGATAGTTGGGGGCTGCGATCTTGCCAATGCCGCGCGCCAGGGTGTCGACGAAATACGCCTCCTTCGTGGCATAGCCTCGGGTCAACGCCTCGATCTGCCGGCGCGCGCCTTGATCCTTCAAATCCTCGAAATGCACCAGCGCCATCGGATGGATCTTGATGATGTTGTTGATGATGAATTCCATGCGTGCGAGCCCGATTCCCTTGGCCGGCAGGCGCCACCAACGGAAGGCGGCCGCGGGACTGGCGATGTTCACCATCATCGCGGTGCGGGTCGCCGGCACGTTGCCAAGATCGACCTCGGTCGAGGTGAATTCCAGAATGCCGTCGTACACCGACCCTTGCTCGCCCTCGGCGCAGCACAGCGTGATCGGCTGCTTGTCCTTGATCAATTCGGTGCCATGCAGGGTACCGACGATCGCGGGCAGCCCCAACTCCCGGCTGACGATGGCCGCATGACTGGTGGTACCGCCATGATTGGTGATCAAGCCGGCCGCCTTTTTCATGATCGGCACCCAATCCGGATCGGTGGACTCGGTTACAAGGATCGAGCCCTCGCGGAATCGATCGATGTCCTTGGCGCTGTGGATCAGGCAGGCGTTGCCGGTTGAAATGGCCTCGCCGATGGCGGCGCCGGTCAGAATGGACTTGCCCTTCTTATTGAGGCTGTAGGTTTTGAACGTTGTCGCGGATCGGGCCGACTGCACCGTCTCCGGGCGCGCCTGCACCAGAAATAGCTCACTGGTCTCGCCATCCTTGGCCCACTCCATGTCCATGGGATGACCATAGTGTTTTTCCACCGCCACCGCCCATCGGCCGAGCTGGAGGATTTCCGCATCGCTCAGTACCATCGATTCGCGTTCGCGGCGGGTCGTGTCGAGATTGCGCGTGCGAGCATTGCCGCCTTCGGCATAGACGAGCTTCTTCTCCTTGGCACCGATCGATTTCTCGATGATGGGACAGCGACTCTCATCCGTCAGCAGCTGCTTGAAGATGACATACTTGTCCGGATTGACGGTGCCTTGCACCACGTTTTCACCCAACCCCCACGCGGCATTGATGACAACGACACCGGGAAAACCGGTTTCCGTATCGAGCGTGAACATCACGCCCGATCCGGCAAGATCGGCACGCACCATTTTCTGAATGCCGATCGACAGCGCCACCTGCAGATGATCGAAGCCGTTGGTCTCCCGATACACGATGGCGCGGTCCGTGAACAGCGAGGCGTAGCACCGACGGCAGGCGCGCAAGAGCTCGGATTCCCCGCGGACATTGAGGTAGGTTTCCTGTTGGCCCGCAAAGCTCGCCTGCGGCAGATCCTCCGCGGTTGCGCTGCTGCGGACGGCCACCGCCAGGTCAATCGACCCGCAACGCTTGGCCAATTCGCGATAGGCGGCACGGATGGATTTGCCGATCGGCGCGGGGAACTCCGCATCGGCGATGAGGCGGCGTATGGCGGCCGCGGCCACTGCGAGCGACTCTTTGCCGCTGTGATACGCATCAAGGTGGATGCGCAGCTTCGGCGCAAGCTCGTTGGTTTCGATATAAGTCCGATAAGCGGCCGCTGTGACGGCAAAGCCCGGCGGCACGCGAACTCCGGCGCTCGCCAGTGAGCGAGTCACCTCGGCCAGGCCGGCATTCTTGCCGCCAACACGGCTTACGTCGCTGGATTCGGTTTGATCGAACCACAGGATCGATTGAGCGCCGGCCGGCGTCGCCGCTGCCTCCGGAGCCGCGGGGGAATGCTTGCTCGTCAAGGATGTTTGTTCGAGCTTCTCTCTGATGTGGACCGACATTGGCGTCTCCCGCGAATGTGACTACGGGAAAGTATGTGACGCATTTCAGGCCGAAAGAATCGGGATATGTACGTAGCCGTCGCTGTTGCGTCCGGCCCCGTTCATCGGCCGCTCATGCAAAATGCCGGCGGGCACACTCCCGGATCTGCCCCACGCATCGATCCGCCAGGATATGCGGGAGATTCGGCACGATTTGATCGAAATGCACATGCTCGAGCAGCGTGAATCCGGTGGCGCGCAAGATGTGCGTATCTTGCAGCACCTGTACGGCATTCCAGTTGCCGCTTTGGACCAGCAAGGGCAAAGGTGCGCCGGAGACGGTAATGAGCACGGATTTCTTTCCGGACAGCAGTCCATGCACGACGCCGTCGCGTGAAACGTAGGCGAAGCCGCGTGCGAAAACCCGGTCGACATAGCCTTTCATCATGGCGGGCATGGAAAGCCACCAAAGTGGATAGATGATGGTCAGGACGTCGGCGGCACGAATATCCTCCTGCGCTTTCAGAATCGTGGGATTGGCGGGCGCGTGACCGGCCGCGGTCCCCGACAATTCTTCGGCGCTCAACACAGGATCGAATCCCATGCGATAGAGGTCGTAGGTGCGCTGGCTGTGCCCGAGTTGCTCCAACTGATCGGTGTAGGCGCGCGTCAGCGCCATCGTAAAACTCTCCGCCACGGGATGGGCAACAATCACGAGGTGTTTCATGAAAGCGCTGCCTCTGCGGATGTCTGACCTCTCCGAGTCGGCTCACGTCGGTTCGGCGGCTTTACGATCAATACATCGCACTGCAGACTGTCGAGCACCTGCTCGGCCGTGTTGCCGATGAAAATCCGCTTCAAGGCGGAGCGCGACATCGCCCCCATCACAACCAATCCTGCCCGCAGCGAGCGCGCAAACTTCGGTAGTTCGATTGTCGGCTCGCCGCAGCGCAAATGGCCCCGCTTTTTTGGAATTCCATGGCGGCCGAGAGCTTCGTAGAATCGACTGCGTACTTCGGCCTTGTACGCCTTGTCCTGCGCAGCGACTGCGGCAACAAAACCGGGAACCATCTCCATTCCGGGAGTCAGCTGCAGTATCGGGCGATAGACATGCGCGGCATGCACCGTTCCGCCCGTCAGGGCTGCGAACTCGTCTGCCGCTGCGGCGATTGCATCATCCAACGCGCTCGGCTTGTCGTTGGCATGAAATGGATCGAGGGCTGCCAACACGCGCGGCCGACGCCATGCGGCTGCCCGTTTGACGATCAATAGCGGCACAGGACAGCGTCGAATCAGCTCAAAATCGGTCTGCGTCAGTAGCAAACGCGCAAACAGATTGTGTTTGCGCGCCTCGATGATCAACAGATCAGCCTTTGTCAGCCGAACCTGGCGCAGAATGGCCTCATGCGCTGGATAGCCGGTTTCTACGTGCGTGTTGACGATAATTTCTTCACGCCGCAACCGGTTCGCCGTGCGTTCGAGGAGACGGCGATTCTCCTCCGCCTCCAGGCGTGTAAATCGCTCCGACTCGGCGTGCATGAGTCCCGCGGAAAGGGTCGAGGGCATCGCGGTCAGCAGTTCGATGCTGGCGCCGGTTTTGTGCGCCAGTGCGCCTGCGCGCCGCACGGCCTTGTTCGCTGCGGCCGCCGGTTCGGCGATGGCCACTAGAATCCGCTCGAATTTATGGTCCAGCATGGCTCGCCCCAATGCCATCGATATGGCGCACGTCATTGCCCCATGTACATGACGTGGACATAGGTGCCAAGGCGCACGTTGTAAGCGAGATACCAGCCGACATGGTCAGGGTCGCCGCAGAT
>CAYRAC010000204.1:0-6976 GCA_964422045.1 uncultured Steroidobacteraceae bacterium | reverse complement strand
TGTTGCAAAAGGGCCGTTTGTTCGAGGAGCTGGGCGATGTGCGCAATGCGGCGCGGATATTCCAGCAAGCCCTGGCGAGCTTTCCGGCCGGCGCAACGCCGCCACCGGCGATCGCCGAAGTCTTCGAGCACGCAAAGACACTCATTGCCCAAGACCATGCGGCGCTTGGGGCCGCGCTCGAGGAGAAATTGAGCGAAATCCGCGCGCGCCATGGCGGGCAGACGCAGCGTCGCGTCGACCAATGCCTGGAAATGTTAACCGGGCAACGCACCGCGTATTTTCCGCGCCCCACCTTCATGTACTTTCCGGAGATACCGGCGATCGAGTTTTTCGAGCGGGCGGATTTCCCCTGGCTCGACGCCATCGAGGCGGCGACCGAGGACATTCGGTCCGAGGTGACGAACGTGTTGATCGCCGATCGCGCGGGTCTGCAGCCGTATATCGATTATCCGGCGGGATTGCCCATCGATCAATGGAAAGAGCTCAACCGCTCGCGGCGTTGGAGCGCGTACTTTCTTTGGAATCAGGGCACGGCGCAGCCCGCGCACATTGCGCGTTGCCCGCGCACCGCGGCGGCGCTCGCGCACGCGCCGCGCTGCGAAGTCGCGGGTCGCGCACCGACCGCGTTCTTCTCCATTCTGGACGCCTCGACTACCATTCCGGCGCACACCGGCGTCACCAACACGCGTCTCACGGTGCACCTGCCGCTCATCGTCCCGCCCGATTGCCGGTTTCGAGTCGGCGGCACGACGCGAGAAGTGCGGGCCGGGCAGGCCTGGGTATTCGACGACACCATCGACCACGAAGCCTGGAACGGCTCGGACATGCCGCGCGCCATATTGATATTCGACATCTGGAATCCCTTCTTGAGCGAGGCCGAGCGCGACATGGTGCGCGCGGCGACCGAAGTCGTCGTAAGTTACTATCAGATGCCGGCCGAGAGCTTCCGATGAGGCGATGCACCTCGCGCTCGATCTTGGCTGCCTTGATTTTGGGTTTAGGTTCCGCCACCCCGGGCTTCGCCGACGACGCAGCGGCGCTCATCGGCAAAGACCTTGCGCGCTGCGCGGCGATCAGCTCTCGCGACGAGCGGCTCGCCTGCTACGACGCCCTGGCCGCCAATCACGGCGCAACTGCGAATGCGCCTGCCGGGGCGCCGGCCCCAACAGCGGCGGCAGCCCCGCCAGCCGCCGCAGTTCCGCCAGCCGCCTCTGTGCCTCCGAAGAAGGAAGACTTCGGTTTAAGTGCAGCACAACTGCAGAAAGTGAATCCGCAAAAGCAGATCGAATCGATCAGCGCGAAAGTCACCAGCGTATGGCACTCGGGGAGCGGACACATGCTGCTCGAGCTCGACAATGGACAATCTTGGCAGCTCGACAGCGAAGATCCTCTGCTCGCGGCCGGCAACACCGTGACGATCCAGCGGGGTGCGCTCGGCTCATTCCTGCTGACCACCCCCACGCGACGCACGCATCACGCGCACCGCATGCATTAGTGAGACATAAGCATTCCATGTGTTTGACCGGCCTGGAATCTTTGTGGCATAACCGTGCGACACCCACTGTTACGTAGCCAAAGGAATATCATGCGTTCAATCAATAGCTTGCTGATTTTACTGTCGATCGGCGGCGTCGCTTCGCAGGCGCTGGCGGCCGACCCGCCATCGCCGCCGGCTCAAAACGCGACTGCTGCTGCGACTCCGGCCGCACCCGCGGTCTCGTCTGCAAGCACTTCACCAGCCACCCCGGCGGCCGCTCCGACCGCCGCCAAGACCGACGCTGCAACCAGCGGCAGCACGGAAACGCAGGTCAAGACTTTGCGAGCTGCAGGATACAAACCCGAAACACACAATGGCCAGACGCTGTGGTGCCGGCGCGAGGCGCAAATCGGCACGCGCTTTGAGACCAAGAGCTGCGGCACGGCGGACGATTTGGAGCGCCAGACGAAAGAGTCTCAGGACATGACGGCTCGAGTGCAGCAAAAGAACGTCTTCAACCCGAAGAGCAATTAGCGATTCTCTCAGCCGCCGGTCGCTGCGCACGACCGGAAAAAAAACGGCGGGCCGAAGCCCGCCGTTGACAACCATCGAAAACGAAGCTGTTTAGAACTTCGCCGCTACGTGCAAGTAGACATAGCGTCCGAGTACATCGTAGCTCTGCGAGAACGTGTTACCGTTGCAGGGACCCGCGGCGCAGTTCCCGCTCAGCACGGTCGGAGGATCCTTGTCGAGCAGGTTGTTGATGCCTAAGCGCACCGTTATACCCTTCGCCACTTCCATCGCCGCCGACGTGTCGATATAGCTGTAGTTCGAGATCCGGTTGAAGCCCGGGTAATCGGTCGTGATGAAGGCCAAGTCGGGGCTGCCGCTGCTGGTTTCAACATTCGATGCGCCGAAATAACGCCACCGCAGATTCAGATCGAGCCCCGACCAGGGGGTCGCCCAATCCGTGCTGAATATATGACGCCATTTCGGCAAGGGGTTGCCGCAGGTCGGACCCCAGAGTCCCGCGCAATCGAACGAGGGTGCACCCGGGAACGGCGTCGTGATGTTGTTGATCACGTAGGTGCCTTCCAAGTTGAACGCCAAGTTGCCCGCATTGCCGATGCCCGTCGAATAGTGCATCTTCAGGTCGACATCTTTGGTCGAGATCACGCCCACATTGGAGGTGGGTGTATCGACAAAACCGGCGGAGCTCTCCCACAAAGAACCGTCTGCAGAACGATGAATGAGATTACATGCCTGAGCAGAACCGGTCAGGGCGCACTCCGAGATAATCGCAGTCGCCACGCCCGTGCTTGAGACGATCGCATTCGTGATCTTGATGTCGTAGTAGTCAAGCGATGCGCTGAAGCCCGTGAAGAAGCTAGGCTGGAACACGAAGCCGAACGATGTGGTATTCGCCTTTTCCGGCGTCAAATTCGGGTTGCCACTCGAGCTCGTGTTGATCTGGTACGCGGAATTGACCCCGATCTTGCCGTATTCGGCGGCCGTCACACCGGTTCGCGCGCACTCCGCCGCCGTGTACACCGGCGTGCCCCAGCACGGATCGATCGTTCCGTCCGGACCGATCGACGGTGAGGAATACAGCTCGCCGATGTTGGGAGCGCGGACCGCGCGGTTGAAGCCGCCGCGGAAACGGATGTCGCTCACCGGCGCCCATTCGAGGCCGATCTTGAAAGTATTCGTCTTGAAGCCCAGGTTGTAGCTGGAATAACGATAGCCGCCTTCGAGGGCCAACTGATCCGCGCCCGGGATGCTGTCCATGATGGGCAGGTTGAACTCAGTGAACACTTCCGCGACGTGGATTTGACCGGCCAAGGGCGGTATCGCACCGGCTCCGCCCGAGGCGAGTCCTTTCTGAGTGGCGTAATCGGGATCTGTTTGCACCGTGTCCTCGCGCCACTCGGTGCCGAAGTTCACCTGCATACCGCTCTTGGCCGTCGGTATCTGCACGCCATACTTGCCGAGATCGCCGCTCACATCCGCGTGCGCCGCATACTCCGAGCTGAATCCTGTGATCGAGTTCGGAATGTTCAAGTAGGCCAGTGCCGCCTTGGTGACGCCGCCCGGCACCCAGATATTGTAGGGGACGCAGGCCGGATCGGTGCCGTTGATGACGGATTCGCACGTTGGTCCGGTAGGACCCTCGACCACGTCCAGCGCGTTATCGATGGCGCTGTTCGAAAAATAATTCAAGTTGTTTTGATAGGTCGTCACATGGTTGAACTGAGCATACGCATCGTATTTCCACGCCTCGGCGAAGTCGCCCTTGACGCCGAGTACGTTGCGGTAGGATTCGTTCTGAAACGCCGCTTGGCGGCCGCCGCCTTCGACGTTGCGCCGCAGAATGTAATTGAGCAGCACCGTGTTCGGCGGTGAACCGGGCGCCTGCGCGGCGATGTTCGCCGGCGTACAAATGACGCTGCGTTCTTGCGCCGTGAGCAACGGGTTACCGGGCAACCCAACTCCCACCGGTCCGCAATTGATGGTCGCCGGATTGCCGAAGTCGCCGCCCGGTGCGATTTGCGCGATCGAGTTGTTCTTCATGTACATCAACTCGTAATACACATTGGCGTGATCGTTCACGTCGTAGTTGATGAACGAGCCGGCCGTCCAACGTTCGTTCGGGCGCTGGTAGTAATTGATCGGGCCGTAATTAAAAAGATCGGTCGCCGTATTGAACGGCCGAAAAATGCCGGTCTTGGGATCGACGGTGTCATACACCGTGTTCTTGCTAAACGCTGCGTTGTAACCGAGGAAGGCACCGCCGCGGCTGGTGTACGACCCACCGCAACTCACATCCGTTGTCGTGGCGCTCGTCCGCTTGCCCTCCAAAGTACACGCGCTGTAGTCATAACGGCCTTCGAGTACCGGCGCTTGATTGGTGTACGTGACGTAGGCCGTCGCGTTGCCCTTGCCATCATCGAAATTCGAACCCATGAGGACGGCCAAGTCCTTGTTGAAGCCGGCGTCGACGCTGCCGGGCTGCGTCACCGGATCGCCTTGTGCATCCGCGACGCCCGCGGCAAATCCATCGTGATTGTTGTGCTGATACAAGCCGTAGTTGGCATCGATCTTCACACCCTCGAAATGGGTATTCAGGATGAAGTTGACGACGCCGGACACGGCGTCCGCGCCGTAGGTCGCCGATGCACCCCCGGTCAGCACCTCGACTTTCTCGATCAGCTGCGCCGGAATTTGGTTGATGTCCGACGCATTGGCGGTGGCCCCGCCGCCTGGACCCAAGCGCCGGCCATTGACCAGCACCAAGGTGCGTTGCGGGCCGAGATCGTGCAAGTCGACGGTTGCCGTGCCGTCGGAGCCGTTCGACACGTTGCTGCCTTGGCCTGCGAACACCTGCGGCAAGTTATTGAGAATGTCCTCAACGCGCGTCAAACCCGTCTGCTGAATCGCTTCGGCGGTGACGGTGGTTACCGGGCTGATGGAAACGAGATTCGTCGATTGAATACGCGAGCCGGTGACTACGACCTCTTCGAGCGCGCCGGTCGTGGCTTCGTTGTTCGCAGCCGTCGCGGTCTGTGCTTCGGCTGCCGGAATGGCAGCGGAGGCAGTCGCGAGTGCGAGCGCCGCGCGCACCCCTACTTGCAATTTGCGATTGTTCCCCATGTCTTGCTCCCTCACGAAAAACGGTCAGTACGGACTGACTGGCTCCATGTGTCGAACTTTTCCCCAGACGGCCAGTCAGAGATATGTTGCGATTACACCATGCAAATTCGGTGTTGCCAAGGCGCCTCATCGTCTTAAATCGGCTTCCGGATGCAAAATTCCTTCGGCGCAACGAAAAAAAACTTGGCCGACGCGCCGAGCGAGCACCTCGAGAGGGTGTTCGGACAGCTTCATCCTGTCCCAAAATTATGATCGCAACCCAAATTACCGGCATCGGTAAACCCTGGAAATAACGGGTATTGGTAGTCGACCCTCAGGCGGCGATGTGCAGCGGCGGCGGCTTGCGGGCCTGGCAGACACGCGCGGTCAATGCAATTTTTACAGCGCCGCGGCGCTCTCAGCGGTTCGAGCAGACTGCGAAAACGTATTCCCTGCCGCCGGAAATCGACGATTTTGTTGCGTATCAGCAACATCGATGCCTTGGGATTAGCGGCTCTGGAGGGCGAGATACTCCCGCAGCACCTGAAGGTGGCGCTCGTAGTTGCGGCTTCGGCCCGAGGAGCGCTGATACAAAGGCTCTCGTACCTGCCAAACGCTGGCCGTGCGAATCGCCCTGCCGGCGCTCGGCACCGACAAACAGTGTTCATCCCATGGCAAGTCGAGTGATTGCAGCAATCCCCGCATGACGGGCTGCGGCTCGCTCACCAGCGAATCGTAACTCAAGTCGAGAATATCCGCGCCGAAGAGTGTCTTCCAGTGCGCCATCAAGCGCAAGTACTGCCCGTAGAAGTGCCCGATATCCATGAGATCGAGGGCGTAGCTCATGCCCTGATCCAAGTGCAAGAAATAAATAGATAGGCAGTTGTCCAAGGCATTGCGCGTCGTGTGCACGATTTTTGCGTTCGGAAACAGCAGTTTGATGAGCCCGATGTAGAGAAAATTATCGGGACGCTTGTCGGTGACGTACGTTGCCTGCGGAAATACATCCCGCAGCAGCTGCAGATACTCAGCGGCCAGCGTTTCGAGCCGAAATTGCGACACCGTCTGCATGGACTCGGGAAAGGGTGCGAGCTGGGTTTGCACTGCACGCGGCAGGAAGTCGAGCTCGCCGCCGGCCTTGACTTGGGAATGACCCGCGAGCAGCTGCTCCGTGAGCGTAGAGCCCGAACGGAACATCCCGCACACGAAAATCGGCTGCGGCGGCACCGTCCGCAGCGACATCATGCGCGGCCCTGCAACGCGCAATCCCGCGGGAAAGGCCTCGATCAGGCGGTCGACGAATTGCTCTTGGGCCTGCAGATCGTAGTCGCGGAAGGCGAGCCCCGCGCTTTCACGGCTGTGCCGATTCGCCGCCCTGATTGCCTCGAACGCCGCGTCATACGCGCCGCACGCATCGAGTGCCCGGCCGAGAGCGAACTCGACGCTGGCGCGGCCGGCAGCGGAGAGCCCCGGGCGGCCGCGGACAGCGCGCAGACGCGCAATCATGGGGTCGTCCGCGCTCGTGAACGACTTGAGCCCGGCGTAACGGGCCAAGACCTGCGGATCGTCGGGAGCGAGCGCCAGGATTCGTTCATAAGCGTCCGCCGCCTGATCCCTGCGCCCGAGATCCTCGTGGAGGTTGGCGAGGTTGACGAGCGCGGGGGCATAGGCAGGGTTCAGCGCGAGCGCGCGTTTCAATTCTCGTTCCGCGGCATCGTACTGATGCAGGCAATCGCTGAAGATCACCCCGCGGTTCAGATGCACTTCTTCCGGCTGCGGGACGCCGCGTTCCAGGGCTTCCTGGTAGGAAGCCAAGGCGGCGCTATAGTCGCCGCTCTTGCGCTGTAGAAGTCCGAGGTTGTACCAGCA
>CAYRAC010000203.1:0-6984 GCA_964422045.1 uncultured Steroidobacteraceae bacterium | reverse complement strand
ACGCGGTCAATGTAAGAGTCCAAGCTGCCGACGGGTCCGGCAAACACCAACCCACCAGCTTGTTTAGCGACTAAAGCAGTAGTCATCAGACCTCCCGATCCATGCGAGCGCCATAGTAGCACTCCTAGGGTTGGAGTGCTGATGTTACCGATAGTTCACATTCTCGTTAAGGCGTTGATAAGCATCGGGTTTAGCTGGGGTCGATCCCGCGAATATGCCGCGTCGCAGCAAGCCAGGAGCCAAACCACGATAAGCCAACCGCCAGCGCAAGCACGCTCGCCCCAAGGGGGAGGGAGAGTCCCTGAAGGTGGAACGGGCTGCCGTAGAGCTTTGCCAGCTCATCGACCGGCCTCGCCAGCACCGCCACTGCAATCGCCACCAGCGTCAAGGCCATGAGCCCGCCGCCGAGCCCGTACCAGATGCCGCTATAGAGAAACGGCCGTCGGGCAAACCCGTCGCTGGCACCGACCAGTTTCATCACTTCGATCTCGGCGCGCCGGTTCAAGATATCCAACCGGATGGTGTTCCCGACGATGAGCACGACCCCGGCGCCCAACAGGCAGGCGGTAAGCAACACCACACGCCGTAAAATGTCGAGCATCGCGTGCAGGCGCTTGACCCACTCGGTGTCGAGTTGCACCGCATGCACATCGGCCATGGCGGCGATGGCCGTCTTCAGCGCCTCCGTGCCTTGCGGCGTGCTCGCGAGCAGCGTCGGCGTGACCACCAAGGTGTCGGGCAGGGGATTGTCGCTCAATGCATCGAGCGCCTTGCCGAACCCCGACTCGTCGCGAAACTCGGAGAGCGCCTGGTCAGCCGGGATGACGCGCACCGCTGCGACGTCATCGCGTTGGCGCAGCTGCTTGGCGAGGCCGGTCGCGCGCGCACTGTCGGCCCTCTTGTCCATATAGACCGACAAGTCGAAGGCATCGTTCCAGCTGCCGATCACCGTGCGCCCATTCGCCAAGAACACGTTCAACAGCAGCGGCAACGCGAGGGCGACGGCCACCACGCCCATCGTCATCAGCGTCGCGAACGGGTGACCGACGATCCGGCCGAGCGATCCCACCAGGGTTTGCGCATGCCGGGCGAAATACGCTTGGATATTCACGGCGCGCCTGGCCGCACGCCGCCGGCGTCGATGACCCGGCCCTCGCCCAAGACAATGCGGCGCGCTGCAAATTGCTCGATGAGGTGCACATCGTGGGTGGCGATCACCACCGTCACGCCGACTTCGTTGAAGCGTTTGAACAATTTCATGATCTCGAGCGCGAGGTCCGGATCGAGGTTGCCCGTGGGTTCATCGGCAATGAGCAGCGCCGGCTTCGCGACCACGGCGCGCGCGATGCCGACGCGCTGCTGTTCGCCGCTCGACAGTTCCAAGGGACGATTCTTCTCGGTGCCGAGCAGGCCCACCTGATCGAGAGCGGCGCGCACTCGCTTGTCGATCTCGCGCTTCGGCACGCCGGCGATGATCAACGGCAGCGCCACGTTATCGGCGACCGGCCGGTCGTGCAGCAGTTTGTTATCTTGAAAGACCACTCCCAGGCCGCGGCGGAATTGCGGGATGCCGCGCGGCTTGATGCCCGAAATATTTTGATTGTTGACGAATACTTGGCCGCGCGTCGGGCGCTCGATGAGTGCGATCAATTTCAAGATGCTGCTCTTGCCCGCACCCGAATGACCGGTCAAGAATGCCAGCTCGCCGGCGTCGATCTTGAAAGACACGCCGGCGAGCGCCTCGCGGCCGTTCGGATAGCGCTTGTGGACCTGGTCGAAACGAATCATGCGTCAGCGCCGGCGGGCTCCGACTTGAGCAGCGCCGCTACGAATTCCGACGCGTTGAACACGCCGAAATCCTCGGTTTGCTCGCCGACCCCGACAAAGCGGATGGGAATTTTCAGCTTTTGCGCGATGGCGAGCACCACGCCTCCCTTGGCCGTGCCGTCGAGCTTGGTTATGACCAATCCCGTCACGCCCAGTCCCTGATTGAACACCTCGGCCTGCGCAATGGCGTTCTGGCCGATGGTGCCATCGAGCACCAGCAGCACTTCGTGCGGCGCGCCCGCATCGAGGCGTGCCAGTACGCGCTTGACCTTCTTCAGCTCGTCCATCAAGTGGGTCTGGGTATGCAGACGCCCGGCGGTGTCGGCGATCAGCACATCGACATTGCGAGCGCGCGCGGCCTGCAGGCCGTCGAATATCACCGCGGCGGGCTCGGCGCCGTCCTGCTGGGCAATCAGGGGCACCTTGTTTCGCTCGGCCCAGACCTCGAGCTGCTCGCGCGCCGCGGCGCGAAAGGTGTCGCCGGCAGCCAGCATGACGCTGAAGCCCTCGGCCAATAGCCGGTGCGCCAATTTGCCGATGGTGGTGGTCTTGCCGGCGCCGTTGATCCCGACCACGAGAATCACAAAGGGCTTGATGCCGCGATCGATGACCAGCGGCTGCTCGACGGGTCTCAGAATATCGAACATGGCGTCGTGCAAGGCCTTGAGCAGCGCGTCCACGTCGTTCAGTTCCTTGCGCGCCACGCGCTTGCGCAGCTCCTCGAGGATGCGGCGGGTCGCCTCCGCGCCCACATCGGCTGTGATCAGGCGCGTCTCGAGTTCATCCAGGATCTGCGCATCGATCTTGCGTCCGGGCAGAAGTTCGCTGATGTCGGTGGTGAGCCATGCGGGACCTTGGTTCAATTTGGCGCGCAGGCGCTTGAAAAAACCGCGCACCGGCGGATCGGCTTGGTTCGTCATGGGAGGGTATGATACCGGGAGTGACCACACACAAGACGGAATCGAACGGCGCGGGCGGCCGCAATTCAGTGCGGATCATCGGTGGCGGTTGGCGCGGCCGGCGCGTCACTTTTCCGGATATTCCCGGGCTTCGGCCGACGCCCGATCGGGTGCGCGAAACGCTGTTCAATTGGCTGCAGCCGGCGATTGTCGGGGCGCGTTGCCTGGACTTGTTCGCGGGCTCCGGCGCGCTCGGACTCGAGGCATTGTCGCGCGGAGCGAAGCACTCGGTATTTGTCGAAACGGCGTTGCCCGCATCGCGCGCACTGCAGGAGCAACTGATCCGCCTGGGCGGCGCGAGCCGGGGGCAGGTTGTGGAAATGGGCGCCGCGCGCTACCTGCGTTCGCCCCCTCAGCCGTTCGACATCGTGTTCCTCGACCCGCCGTTCGGCCAGGATGCCCTGGCAGAATATGTTCCCCTGCTGGATCAAGGCGTGTGGCTCAAGTTGGGATCGCTGGTATACCTCGAGAACGAAAAGGCCGCGGGCGTCCCCGGGCTGCCGTCTCACTGGCAGATACTCAAATCGAAGTCCGCGGGCGAGGTGGGGTATCATTTGGCGCGCGTCTCAAGCGCGGGCCTGAGCTTAAATGCATAAAAGAACGGCGGTCTATCCGGGAACCTTCGATCCGATCACCAATGGTCATCACGACTTGGTGCGGCGCGCGGCCAGCATTTTCGATCGCCTGGTGGTAGCGATCGCCGCCAATCCCAACAAGGCGCCCATGTTTACCCTCGAACAGCGCGTGGATATGGCGCGGCGGGTGCTCGCCGACTCGCACAACGTCGAGGTGATGGGCTATGCGGGCTTGACCGTCGAGTTCGCGCGGCAAAACGGTTTGGCGGTGATCGTGCGCGGTTTGCGCGCCGTGTCGGACTTCGAGTTCGAGTTCCAGCTGGCGAATATGAGCCGCCATCTCAGCCCGGAAATTGAATCCGTATTCATGACGCCGCAGGAGCAGTACACCTTTATTTCCTCGACTCTGGTGCGCGAAATCGCGGTGCTGGGCGGCAATGTGTCCGAGTTCGTGCACCCGCTGGTCGAGATCGAACTCAAGCGGCACCGCAAGCTTTGATCAGGTCAGCTTTCGTAGCGTGCGGCGCGCGCGCATTGACCTGCGCGTTGGCCGTTGTGCTTGCGGCGGCGCCGGCGGCGTTTGCCGACGATACGCCCGTCGCGGCGGCGAAGCCGTTGCTGCCGGCACGACCTGCGATCGCGCACCAGGCGGCCATCGCGAGCGCCTATCCGCTCGCGAGCCAGGCGGGCCAGGAAGTGCTTGCCGCAGGCGGCAACGCCTTCGACGCAGCCGTGGCGGTGTCGGCGGCACTCGCGGTGGTCGAACCCTCGAGCTCCGGCCTCGGCGGCGGCGGGTTTTATTTGCTGCATCGGCAATCCGACGGCTTCGAGACCATGGTGGATGCGCGCGAAAAGGCGCCCGGCGCAGCATCCCGCGACATGTACCTGGACAAAGCCGGCAATGAGATCGACAAGGCTTCGATTTCCGGGGCTTTGTCGGCCGGCATTCCCGGCGAGCCCGCGGCGTTCGAGTTTCTGGCGCGCAAGTACGGCAAGCTGCCCTTGAAGCAAAGCTTGCAACCCGCGATCCGATTGGCGCGCGACGGTTTCCCGCTATATGCCCGCCTGCAAGGCGGCATCCGCTACAAGCAATCCGGGCTGGCGCGCTCCCCCGATGCCGCGAAAGCCTTTCTGACCGCCGAGGGCGGCGTTCCGGAGGTGGGCGCGCTCATCAAGCAACCGGATCTCGCGAATACCCTCGAAGCCATTGCCAATCAAGGCGCCCGGGGGTTTTACCAAGGCCGGGTCGCGGCGGATCTGGTGGCCGGTGTGCGCGCCGATGGAGGCATTTGGACGCTGCAAGACCTCGAAGCGTATCGGATCATCGAACGCAAGCCGCTGGTCGGCACCTATCATGGGGCGCGCATCGTCTCGGCGTCACCGCCCTCCTCAGGCGGCATCGCGGTCCTCGACGCGCTCAACATCCTGGCCGGTTTCGATTTGCATCGCTATGACTCTGCGACGCATAAACACTTGGTGATCGAAGCCATGCGCCGCGCCTATCGCGATCGGGCGATTTATCTGGGCGATCCGGACTTCGTCAAGATGCCCCTCGCGCAGCTCTCGAGCCTCGACTACGCCGCGGGACAGCGCAGCAGCATTCGCACCGACAAGGCCATGCCCTCGAGCATGCTGCCCGGCATCGAATCAGAACCCGCGGGCATGCAGACCACGCATTTTTCCGTGTTGGATGCCGACGGCAATCGGGTGGCGGCGACGATCTCGATCAATCTGTTTTTCGGCAGCGGCTACATGCCGCCGAAAACCGGCGTGCTGCTCAACGACACCATGGATGATTTCTCCACCAAGCCCGGCAGGCCCAACGTATTTGGCCTGGTGGGCGCAACCGCCAATGCCATCGCGCCGAACAAGCGCAGCCTCTCGAGCATGTCGCCGACATTCGTCGAGACCCCGAAAGGCTTGATGATCTTGGGCTCGCCGGGCGGCAGCTACATCATCAGCATGGTGTTGCTCGGCACGCTCAACTATCTGGACGGGATGGACGCGGCGCAGATCGTCAAATATCCGCACTATCATCATCAATACCTGCCCGACGAAGTCGACTATGAACAGGGCGCTTTCAGCGAGGCGGAAATCAAAGAGCTGGAGTCGATGGGCCACACGCTCAAGGTGTCCGGCCGGCAGTGGGGCAACATGCAGGTCATCACCTGGGACTTTGCGAGCGGCAAGGTCGAAGCGGCATCCGATCCGCGCGGCGAAGGCGTGGGCCTCGTTTACTAGCGCTGGCACACCGCGCACCAATACGTGGAGCGCTGGCCCTGGACGAATTGCCTGACGACGGTTTTGCAGACGCGACACGCCGCGCCGGCGCGTTCGTAGACGAATAATTTCTGGCGAAAATATCCCGGCGCGCCGTCTGCATTCACGTAATCGCGCAGCGTCGTGCCGCCGATCTTGATGGCTGCGCCAAGCACCGTCTTGATGGCCCTGGCGAGGGCCTGGGCTTCCTTGCGTGTGAGCCGGCGCGCCGCGCGGCGCGGCGCGACGCGGGCGCGAAACAGAGCCTCGCTCGCATAAATGTTGCCGACGCCGACAACCACCTGTGAATTCATGATGAGCTGTTTGATGGCAACGCTGCGTTTGCGCGTCGCGCGATACAGGTAGTCGCCGTCGAACGCCTCGCTCAAGGGTTCGGGCGCGAGCTTGGCCAGCAGCGGATGCAACGCCGGATCCGCGTCGGTCCAATGCAGACTGCCGAAGCGGCGAGGATCGTGATATCGCAGCACCCAGCCATTGTCGAGCGCGAGATCCCAGTGATCGTGGGGCTTCAGAGCTGTGCCGAGCTTCACCAGGCGCAGGCTCCCCGACATCCCCAAGTGCAGGATCAGGGTGCCGGCGTCGAAGCGGATCAAGAGGTATTTCGCGCGCCGCTCGACGGCACGCACGGTTTGTCCGCGAACGGTGGCCTCGAGGTCGGCGGGAATCGGCCAGCGCAAGCGGCGCTCGCGCACCGTTACATCGAGCACGCGCCGCTCGAGCAACGCGGGCGCAATCCCGCGTCGGGTCGTTTCTACTTCAGGAAGCTCGGGCGTGTGACAGCTCGGACGCTGCGCTGCTTACTTGATCTTCGATTCTTTGTACGCGACGTGCTTGCGCACGACCGGATCGAATTTCTTCGTTTCCATCTTGTCGGGATGCAAACGCTTGTTCTTGGTGGTGGTGTAATAGTGCCCGGTGCCGGCTGAAGACACCAATTTGATCTTGTCGCGCATCAGTTGCTCCTTAAACCTTGACGCCTTTGGCGCGCAAATCCGCGACCACGACGTCCACGCCGCGCTTCTCGATGGTGCGCAAACCGCGAGTCGAGACCCGCAAGCTCAAAAATTTCTTTTCCGCCTCCGACCAGAAGCGATGCGTGTGCAAATTCGGCAGGAAGCGGCGCCGCTTGCGATTGTTCGCGTGGGAGACGGTATTTCCCGTTTTCGGGGCTTTGCCCGTGACTTGGCAGACTCGCGACATGGCAATAAACCTTTGAACTTGAAGACTCTGGGACAGCCGCGCTTTATACCAGGGCGACCCTGGCAGGGCAATAAGTCTTGGTTGGCCGATTAGAAATAATAAGTTGATTCAATGGCTTAGGGTGTCACCGAGATGCCCTGGCG
>CAYRAC010000202.1:0-7019 GCA_964422045.1 uncultured Steroidobacteraceae bacterium | reverse complement strand
CCACCAGCCCCACCATTCGGGCCAGCCCCGGGTCCAGAACGGACCGCTGATCAGAATGCAGATCGCGCTCCAAAACGCCGCGCTGATCGCGAGAAACAACCCCAGGCGGTGGATTCCCAGCGAGCCGATCGAGTAGCCGATCGTGTCGCGAAAGTAAGTATTTTCGTGTTCCGCGGTTTGCACCGGACCGGCGTGCGGATTTGCGGCCGACAAAATCACCGATCCGTGCAGCGACAGTGCCAGCGTCGTCGCAAAGAAGAAGCTGACGGCCAGCATGTGCGCCGGATTGTAGTGAAAATGCAGATATTGATAGCCGGTGTTGGATACCCAGTCCAAGTGACTGAAGATCCCGTAAGGGAAGCCGTTGCCCCATGCGCCGAGCAGCAGCGGCCTGAATACTTCCAAGGAAACATAGGCGAAAATCGCCACGCCGAAAGCGAACGGCACGTGATAGCCGATACCCAATTTCCGGCAGATCTCTACTTCGCGCAACGCCCACGAGACGAAGGCGCCGACGGCGCAGATCGTGATGATCTGCCACAGACCACCCTCGCGCAGCGGCGCGAGTCCGAGGCCGTACTTCAAATCCGGCGGCGCGATATTGATCTGCCAGATGTTCCAGGTTGGACCGATCGCCGCCCCCCATACGATCAGCGCGGTTCCGAGCAGCGCGAAGAACGCCGTCGTTACGCCGAAGAATCCGACGTAAAACGGACCCACCCAGAAATCGAATAGATCGCCGCCGACCAGCGTTCCGCCGCGCACACGGTATTTTCGTTCAAAACTGAGCATCGCCATGTTAGTGCTCTCTTGTTGTGGTCGCTTTCGGCAGCGGTCGGAGTTCGGACCCGCTTGGGCGCGTCCCCCGGCCGCCGCCGTCGGCAAACCGCCCTAGGGCTTGGCCGTGTCTGGCAGCGTCGACATATGCTGCGCAGCCGCCGAGGGCGCCGCGTGCCCACCCAGCCAATTGAACCTGTCCGTGCTCAGCAAAATGAAATGAATCAACAATGCCAGCACAAACAGGAATGTGAACAGAGCGATCAACGCTCTGCGCGGATCGAAAAGAAGCCAAATTCGCCACATTTTCTAGTCTCCTATGCGTATCAGCGTTCGATGCCTAGAGCCACGGCCGCCATTGCCACACTAAAAAGTGCGCGACAATCGCAATCACCGTGAAAATAATGAAGCTCGTCACGAATATTCCGTGAAACTCCTTGGCTTCACTTTCCGTCAGCCCGGAAAGCGAACCTCGACTCTGGTCTGCCATACCTCTCACCTCCACAAGTCAGGCCCCATGGCCGTCCACCGCGCTAAAGCTCGCGCGACTTAAAAAAGCCGCGGCGGAAGAATCCCGCCCCGGCACGCCTACGTCCGAAAGATCTTCGGGCGAATTCTCAGCAATGCACTGCACTCTCGCGGCCGCCATCAAGCGGGCTCCGTCAGGTGATGAATATCCACATGCTCGGCCGCCGCACCGTGTGCGGCGCGCTCCGCCGCATCGCGCAGGCGTTTGGCAGCGGAGATGCGCAGCAGCACCGGTTCGGACGACACCATCCGGTCAAGCGCTTGTTTCGCGTCCTCGCTCCAGCGCAGTTCACGATGCAAACGCGACGGCGTTGCGTCCACTTTGTCCAACTCAGAGCCCAACGGCAGGATGTTGAACAGCGCATCGAACAGCGCGTTGCAGACTTCTTGAACCAGGTAGGTCGCGCCGCTGTAGCCCATGAACGGCGTCCCCGTGTGGCGCCGGATGATTGCGCCCGGAAAGGACGCCGCAATGTAGATGGCGCGCACAGCGCTCTCGGCCATGTACATGCGTTCGTTGAAGCTGCCGAACATGATGAGCGGCGGCGATTCCCTGAGCGCCTTGCGCACGGCCTCGTTGTCGGGTTTGACTCCGGCGCGGCGCGCGAAGGAAAACGCGCACGGCAGGCCCATTTCAGTCTCGAGGAAGTGCCGCACGCCGCGCGCGTAGGTTTCATTGGCTACAATCGCAAAACTGGCGGTGCCGAAAAAATCCTGAGTGACGGAGCGCCACAAGTCCCACAGCGGCTTGATGGTGGTGTGTTTCTCGCGCTCGATGAAAGGTTCCGGATCAAGCCCGAGAAGCTCACCCAACCTGCGCAAGAATTTCGTCGTGCTATGCAGGCCGATCGGCGCTTGCAGGTAAGGACGCTGCAATGTTTCGCACAACAGGCGCCCAAACTCGCGGTACATGCAGATATTCGCATCGGCGTCGATCAAACGCGGCATATCCTGGAGATGGCTGCCGAGCGGGAACGTCAGATTGACCTCGGCGCCGATGCCTTCGACCAGACGGCGGATCTCCGCAAGGTCGCTCGGCATGTTGAACGTGCCGTACATCGGTCCGATGATGTTGACGCGCGGTTTCTCGTTCTCCGGGCGCGGCTTGCGTTGCGGAATTTTTTTCCTGCCGTACTCGGTCCACAGCCAGGACATCGCGCGATTGGCGCTTTGCCATTGGTCTTCATCGATGGTGCGCGGCAGGAACCGCTGAATGTTGGTGCCTTCGGGAGTTACGCCGCCACCGATCATCTCTGCGATCGAACCGGTCACCACCACCGCAGGCAGGTGTGGGTCGAGCGTTCGATGCGCGCGCTTCATGGCTCCTTCGGTGCCGTGCTGGCCCAATTCTTCCTCGCCCAAGCCGGTGACGACGATCGGCAACTCGTGCGGCGGCAGCGCGTCGGTGTAATGCAGCACCGAAGTGACCGGCAGATTCTCGCAACCCACCGGCCCGTCGATGATCACCTGCAACCCCTTGATCGCGGTGAACACGTACACCGCGCCCCAATAGCCGCCGGCCCGATCGTGGTCGAGCACCAGCATCAGACCATCTCCTCGGATTTGCGTTTTGCCGCGAGCTTCGCGAGCATCGCCTTGTAGCGCTCGCGAAACTCCGGATGATGCTGCGGGGGTTGTTGCCAAATCCCGGCAGTGTCGCCGCCGCCGACGCCCGCGAAGAAAGCCTGCATTTCATCGAAGCGCGCTCGATTGCCGAGTGCCGCGTTGACTACCTGCGCCAACGAACCTGCACCCGCGGCACCCATCAGCGGCCGCGCCGAAATCAAGTTGGTGAAGTACAGCGCGGGTATCGCCATCTCCTTCGCTTTTTGCACCACGGGCGTGGTGCCTACCGCGAGATCCGGCCTGAACTCATGCAGCGCTGCCAGATCGTGTTCGAGCGAGGCGCGGTACTGCAGCCGCACACCCTTGGACTGCAGCCACTCACGATCGGAATCCGACCAAGGTGTTCGCGGGCATGCCGTTCCGACATAAGGCACGTCGGCCCCGCTCTCGATCAAGAGGCGTGCCACCAACAGCTCGGAACCCTCGTAGCCCGACAAGGTAATCCGGCCGCGGATGGGCGACTTCGCGAGCGCCGCCTTGATGGCCGGCAATATACGATTCTGCGCAACGGCAATCTTGTCCGAGGCGATCCCGCAAGACTCGCCGACCGCGGCGAGCCAGGCGGCGGTGCCGTCGTATCCCACCGGCGCCGATCCGACGATGCTGCGCCCGGCGGCCGAGAACTCGCGCAGGGAAGCCGTGTAAAAGGGATGGATTGCCGCGGCCACCGCGCAATCGAGCGCGGCGTAGAGCTCACGCCATTCGCGGGTCGGCACCACCGGGCCCGCCGCAAGGCCCAGCGGTTCGAGCATCATGCCGACACCGACCGGATCCGCCGGAAACACTTCTCCCACCAAGGTCACTGTGGGCTTGGCATTGCGGCCGCCGCGCGGCGCCTGCACCGGCCCTTGAACCGCTTCCGTGCGGGCGTATCTCAGCATGGATCCGGCGAGCACATCCTTGGCCTCGGCATGGGTGGGCACGCCAAATCCGGGCACGTCGATGCCGATGATGCGCACGCCGTTGATCGCCTTCGGCAGCAGTTGCAGCGGCACTCCGGAAGCGGTCGGTACGCATAGATTGATGATGACCACCGCGTCGTACAGCGCCGGGTCGGCGAGCTTGAATACCGCTTCGCGAATGTCCTCGAAGAGTTTGCCTGTCACCAATGTTTCCGAGTTAAAGGGTACGTAGCCGACGCTGCGGCGCGCGCCGTAGAAATGCGAGGTGAAGGTCAAGCCGTAGACGCAGCACGCGGAACCCGACAACACCGTCGCGGTGCGGCGCATACGCAAGCCGACGCGCAGCGACCCGAATGCCGGGCACATGCTCTGTGGCTGGTCGTGCGGTCCTGCCGGATAGTCAGCGGCATAGCGATCCAGCGTCTCGCTCTTGCCGGCGGCTGCGGCTGCGCGGCGCAGCTCCTGCTTGCCGGCGTGACAGCCGATTCCGTCCCCCGAGAGGGCCTGCGGAATCGCCGAGGTAGCGGTGTGCGGCATGGCGCTCATGGGTTCAGACGTTGTCGTAGACGACCTCGAGGGTGGTTTTTTCCGGCTGCCAGCCGCCGCACATGTCCGCTTGCGATGCGGGTTCGAGCACCACGTTGCGGCCGACCGCTTCACTCTTGAACAGCGCCAGCAATTGGTCCTGTGTCAGCGGTTTGGGGCGCAGCGGCGGCGCCTCCGCAACATTGGCCGCCAGCTCCTCGAACAACGGGCCCCACTCGGTGCCCGGCCGACCGACGATGTCGTAGTTGGCGCTCTTGCGTCGAATATCGTCGTTGGCGGGAATCGCCGCCAGGATCGGAATGCCCGCGGCCGCCGCGAAGGCCTGCGCTTCGCCGGTCCCATCATCCTTGTTGATCACCAAGCCGGCGACGCCGACGTTGCCGCCAAGCTTGCGGAAGTACTCCACCGCCGAGCACACATTATTGGCGACGTACAACGATTGCAGATCGTTGGAGCCGACAACGATCACTTTTTGACACATATCGCGCGCGATCGGCAGGCCGAAGCCTCCGCAAACCACGTCGCCCAGGAAATCGAGCAACACGTAGTCGAAACCCCAGTCATGGAAGCCGAGTTTTTCGAGCAACTCGAAACCATGGATGATGCCGCGGCCGCCGCAGCCGCGGCCGACCTCGGGGCCGCCGAGTTCCATGGCGAATACCCCATCGCGCTTGAAGCACACATCGCCGATCTTGACCGGCTCGCCCGCCAGCTTTTTCTTGGCCGACGTTTCGATGATCGTCGGACAGGCGCGCCCCCCGAACAGCAGCGAGGTCGTATCGCTTTTCGGGTCGCAGCCGATCAGCAACACCTTCTTGCCCTGTTGCGCCATCATGTAGGACAGATTCGCGAGCGCAAAACTCTTGCCGATTCCGCCTTTGCCGTAAATCGCGATGACCTGCGTCTGCTTGGTCGGCGCGGTGCTGGGCACGGCATCGGGTTCGATCGCCGCTTCGGCACGCAGCGCCTCGAGTCGCACCTGCTCGGAGCGCAGTGCGGACGAATTTGCAAAAGCGGTGCTCATGACTGGGCTCTCCAATCCAAAATCATTTTGAGACACGAAGGATCGGTGAACGCCGTGCGGTACGCTGCCGGCGCCGCGCTCGCTTCCTGGCGATGAGTAATCAAGCCATCGAGCTGCAACCGCCCGGAGTCGACCAATTGCCGCACCGCCTTAAGATCACCGTCACGCCATTCGGCAGCGATTCGGATGCGCGCCTCGCGCATGAACGCCGCTGGAAAAGCGAACGACAACGACTGACTGTAGAAACCGGCGAGCACGATTTCGCCGCCTGGGGCCAAGCGGGCGATCAAGGTATCGAGCAAGGTGTTGTCGCCGCTCACATCGTATATGGCACGGTAGCCACGGCAGACGTCCGCGTCCGGATGCAATACCGTGTAGCCCACGCTGCCGTCGATGCGATTGGGATTGCGCTCCCACACCAGCGGCGGCTCTGCGCCGAGCGCCATCGCCAAACGCGCGATCAAGCGGCCGAGTACGCCGTGGCCGACGATCAAGTCCGGCAGATTCGTGTTCTGCGCCGTGACTGCGTGATAGGCGGTTGCCGCGAGCGCGAGCAATACGCCCTGCTCGCCCATGTTCTCGCTGATCGGCGTCACCCGCGCACCGGGAACCACGACTTTGGCGGCGGCGCCGCCGAAAAGCCCTCTGACTTCGCCGAAGCAACGTGCTCCGGGCACGAATACACGGTCGCCCACTTGCCGAGCTGCGTGTGCACCCGCATGGGTGATTCGGCCCACCGATTCGTAGCCTGGAACCAACGGATAACCCAAGCCTGGAAATGCCGGCATGCGTCCGGACCAGAGCAGCCGTTCGGTCCCGGTGCTGATACCCGACCACTCCATGTCGACGACCACGTCCTCGTCGCCCGGGGCACTCAGCTGCAACCGACTCAGAACCAGCTGTTCCGGCTTCTCCAACACCACGGCCAGGGTGTTGAGCGATGGATACGGAGTTTCTGCGGTGCGGGTCATGGTGCGTAGTGTCACGATACTCTGACTCTCAAACATGTCAACATGTCACGACACTTTTCCATCGGCAGCTTTGCGCGCGACGATCAGGCGGCTCTGCAAGGGTTGGCGGGTACGCACCAGTTGCGCACTGGCAAAGCCGGCAGCGCATAGCATTGCCTGCAGCGCCTGCGGGGTGCGCGGCCTGCCGCTGCCCATCGCCAGAAGATAAAATCCGAAGTACGCATCGCCCACCGGCTCGGCGCCCGGCGTACCCATCATGGGTTCTGCCAGCAGCAGCACCCCGTTCGGCGGCAACGCACGCTGCGCCGCGGCCAACACCACGGCCGCCGCGGCATCGCTGTGGTCGTGAATCACGCGGATCAGCGAAATCACATCCGCGCCGTGCGGAAGCGGGTCTTTGAGAAAATCGCCGCCGACCGCGCGCGCGCGCGAATCGAGACCGAGCGTTGTAAAGCGCTGCGCAGCACGCGCCGCAACCGGCGGCAAATCGAACAGCATCAATTTCAGATGTTCAGAGCGCGCCGCGGCGGCCTTCAGGAAGCTGCCGTCGCCGCCGCCGACATCGAGCAGGCAGCGGTGCTTGTGCAATGGATAGGCATCGAGTATTTCATCCGCGACCAATGGCAATGAGTTTCCCATCAGCGC
>CAYRAC010000201.1:0-7023 GCA_964422045.1 uncultured Steroidobacteraceae bacterium | reverse complement strand
GTTACGAAGAGGGTGGCCGGTGTTCGGGCAATCGCCAATGACATTGAGGTGAAAATCCCGACGCCCGGCGAGCGCTCGGATTCCGATATCGCATCTGCAGCTGCGAATGCCCTCAAATGGCATTTTGCCCTCGAATCGACCGACATCCAGCCGATCGTCAAGCAAGGCTGGATGACTCTCTCCGGCCATGTGTCTTACGGCTACCAGAAGAGTGTTGCCGAGAGCGCAGTGCGCTATTTGCTCGGCGTGAAGGGCGTTTTCAACGATATCGAAGTGCGCCCCGAGGTCGAAGCAACGGATGTAAGGCAGAAGATTCAAAGCGCGTTCCAGCGCCAAGCTTCCCTCGATGCCAAGGACATCAAGGTCAATGTGGACCATTCGACCGTCGTTCTTCAGGGGACGGTGCATTCTTGGCGAGAAAAGGACGACGCTGCGATTGCCGCGTGGGCGGCGCCCGGGGTGACGAAAGTCGAGAATAAGCTGCAGGTGCAATTCTAACTGTGCGCTGCGGCGCGCCGCGAGAGCGATAGGCTCGCTGTCGCGGCTACCTTTTCCGACGAATCAGAGACTGCTCGAATCGGGCTCGTTCACAGGACTTCCGCTCACGCGTATCAGCATAAGTATCTCCACGCATAGACCGCCATTCCGGACGGGAATATTGTCGCACCCATAGGGAGGTGCAGTGATGAACGACAACGTGAGCCCAATCGATCAATTGATTCGGATCATAGTCGGCGTTATCGCAGCGTGGGAATTCATGCTGCAACCGCAGGGGCGTGCATGGCTAGTGTTTTTCTCGGCCTTTTTCTTTCTCAGCGGAATGCTTGGTCGCTGTCCGTTGTATACCCTGATCGGCATAGGTACCAAGCATAGCGTCAAGGCGCTTGATGAGGACAAGCAAGGCATCAGAAGTCGGTAACGGCAAAGAATAAAAAAAAATACGTTACGATCCCTTGGCTTCAACCCCAGGCATCCGCGAGAATTGAGCGTAAGCGAGTGCGATGAGCGACTGTCGGTGAGCGGATATCGATACCGAGGCGCGATACGCGCATCAGATTCAATTATGAGGGCAAGCCATGGATCACTTCATGCGGGCGGCGATCGATCAGGCGCAACTCGGTCTGACGGAGGGAGGCATTCCGATCGGATCCGTGTTGGTGCACGAAGGCCGGATCATCGGCCGCGGCCACAATCGCCGCGTGCAGAACGGCAGTCCGATTTTACATGGGGAGATGGACGCTCTGCAGAACGCAGGACGCCAAGTGGCCAAGGTATACCGTGAGTCGGTGCTCTATACCACGCTGTCGCCGTGCGCGATGTGCAGCGGCGCGATCTTGCTTTACGGAATACCGCGCATCGTGATCGGCGAAAATCAAACCTTCATGGGCGAGGAGGGATGGCTGCGCTCGCGGGGAGTGCATCTTGAGGTCCAGCACGATAGCGCACCCTCTGGAATGAGGATATCGGCGAGGAGGAATCAGCGCCTCGAGCCTGATCGCAATCGATTCAACGCGTGCCGTACAGACGATCGCCGGCGTCGCCCAGCCCGGGCACGATGTATCCGTGATCGGTCAGTTCCGGGTCTATGGCCGCGGCCCAGATGCGAACCTCCGGATGATGGGCGTGCAGGTTGGCGATGCCCACCGGAGTTGCGAGCAGGCAGACGAAGCGGATCTCGTTGGCACCGTGTTCCTTGAGCCGCTCCAAAGCGGCAACCGCCGTGTTGCCGGTCGCCAGCATCGGATCGACGGCAATCACCAGACGCTCCGGCAGATCGGTCGGTGCCTTGAAGTAGTACTCGACGGCTTCGAGCGTTTCAGGATCGCGGTACAGCCCGATATGGGCCACGCGCGCCGAGGGCACGAGATCGAGCATCCCTTCGAGCAATCCCATCCCCGCGCGCAGAATCGGCGCGAACACGAGTTTCTTGCCCGATAGCATGCGCGCCTGCATCGCCATCAACGGCGTTTCGATAGAGACTTGATCCAGCGACAGATCCCGGGTCACTTCATAGCACAGCAACGTCGCGATTTCGCGCGTCAACTGCCGAAAACCCTTGGTGGAAGTCGTCTTGTCGCGCATCAGCGTGAGCTTGTGCTGAACCAGCGGATGATCGACTGTTGTCACGTTCTGCATCAGAACACCGTCCCGTCGCTCAAAATCTTGAATGGTGGGCCGCCGCCGGCCCGAATTTCTCGTGCGATGAAGCGACCCGCTGCCCAAGTGCCGCCTTCCAGTACACGGGCCAGCGGGAATGAGTCGGCCGTGAGGCCGAGCCGCTCGCGGATCAGCGGCGCGATCCGATCGAGCAGCGCAACCGTCAGCGCACGCCAGGCGACTACGAACGGATCGGATACCGCGTGCGTTTGCGACCAGGCTGCAGGCTCGCGCGGAACCAGAACGTCCGTGTCGACGAACAATCCGCCGTTGCGATACTCGGCGAGACCCGTGAGCTCGTCGACACCGCAGACTGGAACTCCGGCGTTCTGGAGCGGCTCGATCAGCGAGTACGTCAGCCATTGCGAGAGCTTGTGCAGCGGAACATAGCCGTCCGCCGCCGTATCCCCCGCCAAGGCTGGGTGCAGCCAGCAGTCTCCAAGCGGGACGCCGCCAAGGCTGGGCCGATTCTCCCAGATGGAGCCGAGCGCATCGAGCAGCGTCGTCAGGATCACTCCCGCCGGCAGTGCACGTGCTGCGGATCGATCGGCGAGCACATCGAACAGACCTCCGGGGCGCGGTGAGTCCGCGCGCGCAAAAATCTCCGGGCGGGCCTCGACCGCAGCACCCAAACGATTCAACAGGGTAGCTCGCCCCGTCACGCCGGGAAGCGGATTGTCTTCCGCGACCTGAAAAGCATCCGCAATCGTGGGGCCGTCGAGGCGACGCAGCGCTGCGGCATCTACGCGCAAGGGATCGCGCGGGTCATCCGACAGGCCGCCCGCTGCGAACCATCGCAAGCTCGCGAGCGCGAGGCCTTCGGAGCGCGCGGCGGTGAGTCCGGTCGCCGCGTCGTGATAGCGCCAACCGCTGCCTGCACCCGCATCGAGCAGCACGGAGATCATCACCAAGTCGAGGGCGGCGCGCGCCGCCGCCTTCGGATCGGCCCAATCTTGCGCCTTCAAGATTTCATCCCACAGATCGCGGCCGTCGAACACGAAATGCCGCCAGCGCGCATGTACGGGAGGGTCGAGCCGCGGGTACCGACCACGTACCACGCGGGTAACGAGGTCGGCAGCCGCCGGCAGACGCTCGAGATCGACCGTCCACTCCGCGAGGGCGTCGCGGCACGCCAAGTCCATCATCCGGTTCGCACTTTTGCGCACCGCGGCCGCGGACAACAGGGTTCGGGCGGCGAACGAAACGTCAGAATCGCAGCTTGGATCAGGAGTCCTTGAGGTCACGTTCCACCAGACACTCGGAGATTTCGGCCTGCTCGCCCCCCGAAAAATACCCCGCGGCCATTTTGGCCTGGATCTCGACCGAGGCATCCTTCGGCACGAGCGCCGGCGGCAAAGCCACCCGTTCCCCGACTTCGATGCCGGCATCGATTAGTGCGTCGTACTTGAGATTCGACATCGATACCAAGCGGTCGATACGGGTGACACCGAGCCAGTGAAGCACGTCCGGCATGAGTTGCTGAAAGCGCGCATCTTGCACGCCCGCGACGCACTCCGTGCGTGCGAAATAGGTCGCGGCCTGATCGCCTCCGGGTTGGCGCTTGCGCGCATTGTAGACTAGAAACTTGGTAACCTCGCCGAGCGCCCGGCCTTCCTTGCGGCTGTAGACGATGAGCCCGGCGCCGCCTGCTTGCGCTTCGCGCACGCATTCTTCGACGCCATGCGTCAGGTACGGGCGGCAGGTACAGATGTCGGAGCCGAACACATCCGAGCCGTTGCATTCATCGTGAACCCGACAGGTCAGGCGACGCGCAGGATCATGAATCGCACGTGGATCGCCGAAGATATACAACGTCATGCCGCCGATCGGCGGCAGGAACACATGCAGATCGCGGCGTGTGACGAGCTCCGGATACATGCCACCGGTCTGTTCGAACAAGCTGCGACGCAAATCGCTTTCGCTCACGCCAAAGCGTTCTGCCACGCCCGGCAAATGCCAGACCGGATCCACCGCCGCCTTGATCACGCCGATCTCGCCGCCGGCCCGAACGATGACCCCGTCCTCCACGAGCCGACCTTTTTCGATCGCTTCGCGAACCTCGGGTAGCGTGAGCCGCGCGTGCGTGACCGCGATTGTCGGACGGATGTCGAAACCGGCCTCGATCTCGGTCTTAAAATCCTCCGCGACGCGATGTCCCCAGGGGTCGAATGAGACGATCTTGTCGCTGCCGATCCACTGTGCATGAGGACCGATCTCGGTGAGCGGTCCGGTATCCTTCAGATCCGGGCGTGCGAGTGGATTCAGCTGGCCCGAAGACACGGCGAGCGCGCGATAAATTGAATAGGTCCCGCCGTGTGCGCCGATGACGTTGCGGTGCGAACGGGCCGTGATCGATCCGACCACCGGACCGCGCTCGCGCGCCGTCGCAGCGCCCCAGTTGATCGGAAACCGCAGGGGCTTACCGCCCGCCGAGTGGGAGGTGATTCGAATGTGGCCGGAGGAATTCTTCGCCATGTCAGCATCGATTATGCCAGAGGGTTTTTGCGCAAAACGTGTGAACGTCACAATCGCCTCGGTACCCAGCACAAATTAGCCAGGTTGCTGTCAAGAGCTTACCTGGCCGCGGCCATAGAGCCGCATAGCTCGGAGGATCTCATGGAAGTCATCCGTCCTCGCGGTCACGGGTTTGCGCCGCACAACAGAGTCGTCCCAACGGGCTTCGACACGGCGTTGCAAATGGGAATACACTTGAGGCCGCTTCCCGCCACTTCGGAGGATCGCACCATGGACAAGACGCTCGTCACTGGTTTGAATTCCGAGGCTCGCCAAGTACCAATTTACGCGCCTTTCCTGTGGTTGCGAAACGGCTGGCGCGACATGCGCCGGCACTGGGGAGCAAGCCTTGGGTATGGCGCGCTGATAGTGGCGTTCGGTTGGACCCTGCTGATTTTCTGCGGCACGCATCCCTACTTCATCGCTGCGGCGATATCCGGCTTTCTGCTGGTGGGTCCTCTGATGTCTGCGGGTTTGTGCGAGATGTCACGGCGCTATTCGTTGGGCGAATCGGCTAGCTTCGATGATTCGTTGGAGGGATTTGCACGAAACGCGCCAGCGCTGATGGAGTTCGGTGTGATCCTGGCGATATGCGCCGCGGGATGGTTCCTCGTCTCTGCGTTCCTGCTCGGCACGGTATTCCACGTAGCAGCCCCCGATATGAGCGAGACGCTGTACCGCGGATTTCTCGATTCGACGAATCGATCGCAAGTCTTGGCGTACATTTGCGTGGGTGGAATGCTGGCCACCGCGGTGTTCACGGTGTCCGTCGTGGCAATCCCAATGATGGTCGATCAGAGCGCCTCAGTCGGACAAGCAATGCGGGCGAGCGTCCACGCCGTAATTCGCAACATTCCTTCGATGATTTTATGGAGTGCGCTGATCTTGGTGTTGACGATCATCGGCTATGCGCCACTACTCGCGGGAATGCTCATCATTGCGCCACTGTTGGGGCACGCCACCTGGTATGCCTACGCTGACATGATTGCCCGGCCGCTCGCTGTGCGCTCAGTCAACGTCGGACACGACGATGGGATGCGAACCGGATCCAGCCGCGAGGACGATGTCAATCCCAACGACGCGCGCGAGGAATATTTGCGACAGGTTAGAAAATTGACAACCTGATTCCGCTAGCACTGGCACTTCGACAGCGGCGACTTAGCAACGATCGCGGTAACCAAAAGCGGTCAGGGACCAGACACTGTGTGCGCCACCGTACAGACGCTCGAACTCCCACAGATTTAGGCTCCGAACCTCGGTTCACCGGTTGAAGTGCCAACGGCGGCCTGGCATGACACAGTGAATCGCGTGTCGTGCGGCGAGCCGGGCGCTGCGCCTCGAACTGGGACAGATATCCGGTTGATCCTGAAAAACAACTGTGGGGATTTTGCTGTGCCCAATTCAAATGCTTTGTCGCAACGTGGTGCCCACACGGGTGTGCCCACGCACTTCCATGCGCACTGTCGCGAGGTAACTCGCGGCGGTGACCGCAGCTACTATTCACCCGGCTACGCCCTGGCGCGCGCTGTCGGCGCCGATCAACCCTACGGCATCGATATGGACGAATGGGTTGAGGAAATCGGCGCCCTGCAGGAGCTTCTCGCTGAGGGTGACACCGAAGGAACATGGCGATGGTTCGTGCGGCATTACCCGAAGATGATGGCGTTGATTCCGCCACGTCGACGCGAAAAATTCATCTGCGGTGTTCGCGCTGCTTACGATGACGGATGTGTCGAGTTAGGGGAAACATTCTACTGCCGGCTTTGCGGCAGTAGAACGTTCTCCGAACATCGATCCTGAAGAAGCCGGCGATGGCCGAGCGGGAGGAGTCGAATCTGGCTGAGCGATTTCAGTCCCGCATGGGGACGCTCTCGCCGGAGAAGCCGCTGGTCGCACCGGGTGACCAACACGATGCGGCCACGCTTGATGATCCTGAAAGACTGCTCGCAGCGCCTGCGACCAATCATCGAGTTGATCTTCGAGAGGAGCACTTTCGCCCGAAATTCGGCCGAGTAGTTGCGTCAACGCCTGCGGCCAGGCAAAGTTACAATGTGAAGCGCAGTAGCAATATTTCCCGTCGTCGTCGAACGGCTCAATCCGATGGAAGCGCTGACTACGCTGCGCAGCGAGCAGAGCTGTTGCGAATCGCGGCCAAAGTGTTCAGGGAGAAGGGTTTTCAATCAACAACGCTTGCGGACATCGCTCAAGAGGCTGGGCTCGATCGGGCAAGTGTTTATTACTATGTAGGCAGCAAGGAAGAGCTGTTTCACGAATCGGTCCAGGGTGTGGTTGATGATGGCATCGCATTAGCGAAGCAGCTATTGGGCGATGAGAAACTCAGCTCATTGGAGC
>CAYRAC010000200.1:0-7042 GCA_964422045.1 uncultured Steroidobacteraceae bacterium | reverse complement strand
GATTTTCTGAAGTGGCTTGCTGGGTTGTACTACGGACGCGAAAGCGTGCATGCAATCGTGCAGTATCATTTCTTCGACGGCTACCCGGGGTCATTCGTCACGCCTGCCGGGCAGACACTTGATGGCTTCGATGAATACAACAACTTCGATCAGCTGAAAGACAGCCGTGCCGCGTTCTTAAATGCGACCTATCACGTAACGCCGACAGTCAGCATCCAAGCCGGCCTGCGGTACACCAAGGACAAGATCGAAATCACCAATTTCTATGCGCTGGAGGGCGGACTCGATGCGCCCTCGGCGGGGTATGCACCCAGTGACGGCACGGCGCTCTGGACTCAGACCATTCCATACGTGACGGGGGTCTCCTACTCACAGTATTCGAGCCTCTATCAGCCACCGGGTGGAGTCAATCCGCCACTGGCGTACGACAACAGCAATACCAGCGGAAAGGTGGGCGTCGACTGGAAGCCAAACGATCAGACGCTGCTCTACGCAAGCTTCTCCCAGGGGTACCGCGGAGCAGCCTTCAACGGACAGGCCTTCAATGCGCCGGCAGAGCTCACCTTCGCCTTACCGGAGAAGCTCGATGCGTACGAGGTCGGCTCCAAGCTGGAGTTCTGGCAGCGGCGAGCCTCCCTTGATCTCGCGGTCTTTCATTACAACTACCGCAACCAGCAGTTCCTCGATAGCTTTGCGCTGCCCGGCGGCCAAGGGACCGGCCTGCGCACCTCGAACGCGCCCAAGTCGCGGGTGGATGGCGCCGAGATGGAGTTTCGGGCCAAGGTTACCGAAGATGTCGAGCTCTCGGGCAGTCTCGGACTTCTCAACGCCAAGTATCAGGAACTCGCCCTGCATGGTGTCGATCTGTCCGGTGACCAACTCATCCAGGCGCCGGATGTCAGTGGGAGCCTGGCGCTCAACTGGCGCTTCTTACAGCTCAATGCGGGAGACCTGCACCTGATGCTGGATGGAAACTGGTACAGCAGGCAGTACTTCGACGCCCAGAACACTGAACGCGTCTCCCAGGGCCCTTACGGCCTTGCGAACGGCCGGCTGTCATTTACCGGCAACAGGGGATCCACGGGCGGCTTTGACGTCGGAGTGTGGGTGAAAAATCTGGCTGATCGGCAGTATCTTCAGTACGCCCTCGCGCAGCGGGATCCCAGTGAGGGTGGCTTGGGATTCGATTATGGATTGGTCGGTGAGCCGAGGACCTACGGAGCGGATATCCGATACCGCTTCTGAGATGTTGCCACCGGATAAGCCATGATGCTCGATCGCGACACGCTGCTGCTTGCCTACAGGACGATGCGTCGCATCCGCGAGTTCGAAGAGCGCGTCAATGCTGAGTTCGTCGCCGGTCGCGTTCCGGGATTCGTACACCTTTACTCGGGCGAGGAAGCCATCGCAGTGGGCGTGTGCATGCATCTGGACGCGGCGGACTACATCGGGTCCACCCACCGTGGCCACGGGCATAGCCTAGCCAAGGGCTGTGACGCGAAGCGCATGATGCTCGAAATTCTGGGTAAGGCGGAGGGCTTGTGCGCCGGCAAGGGCGGCTCCATGCACATTGCCGATTTGCAGCGCGGGATGTTGGGCGCGAACGCCATCGTGGGCGGCAGCCCGCCGCTCGTCATCGGCGCGGCGCTGACAGCGAAGACCCTCAAGTCGGATCGCGTCGCGGTCGCTTTCACCGGCGACGGCGGCAGCAACCAGGGCACGATCTTCGAAGCGATGAACATGGCGGTGGTCTTGCAGCTGCCGGCCATCTTTATCATTGAGAACAATGGCTACGGGGAAGGCACGGCCGCAGACTACGCGGTGGGGGCCAAGGACGCAGCGCAGCGCGCGGCCGGTTTCGGAATGCCCGCGGTGAAGGTGGACGGCAGGGATTTCTTCGCGGTTTACGAGGCAATGGCCGATGCAGTGACTCGTGCGCGAGCCGGCGGCGGCCCAAGCTTTATCGAGGCGCGTTGCGCCCGCATCCATGGACACTATTGCGGTGATCCGCAGACCTACCGCTCCAAAGAGGAGTTGACGCAGGCCCGGGAAGTGCACGATCCGATCGTGGGATTCCGTCGTCGAGTACTCGAGTCGGGGGAGTTGACGGCGAGTGCGCTCGCTTCGATCGATCGGTCGTCCGCCGAGGAGATGGATGCGGCCGTGACCGCTGCTCATGCGGGCTCCGCGCCGCCGCCAGAGGCGCTATACACCGACGTCTACGCAACCTACCAATGAGGCGCACCACATGGCAGTAGCGTCATTCCGGCAGGCCCTCAACGATGCGCTGCGTTCGGAGATGAGACGTGATTCGAGTGTGGTGATCATCGGCGAGGATGTCGCCGGTGGTGCGGGTGGAACCGGAGTCGACGATGCCTATGGTGGGATCATGGGCGTCACGCGCGGACTCGTGGGAGAGTTCGGGCGCGCTCGCGTCATCGACACTCCCATCACCGAGAGCGCCATTATAGGGATGGCGGCTGGCGCTGCCATGACGGGATTGAGGCCCGTCGCCGAGCTGATGTTCGTCGATTTTGTCGGTGTCTGTCTGGATCAAATTCTCAATCAAGCGGCGAAGTTTCGTTACATGTTCGGCGGCGGGGCGCGCACGCCACTAGTCATAAGGGCCATGTTCGGCGCGGGATTCAGCGCCGGCGCGCAACACTCGCAGTGCCTCTACTCGATCTTTACTCACATTCCCGGCCTGAAGGTCGTCATTCCTTCATCGCCTTACGATGCCAAGGGCCTCCTCATCCAGGCGATCCGCGACGACGACCCCGTCATCTTTCTCGAACACACGAAGCTCTACGATCTCGAGGGGGAAGTGCCCGAGGAGAGCTACACCGTACCCTTCGCCGAGGCTCATGTGCTGCGCGAGGGCCGGGATCTTACCATCGTCGCGCTCGCACGCATGACGCATGTTGCGCTTGAGGCAGCGTCTGCATTGGCGGGGAGAGGTGTCGAGGCGACCGTCATCGATCCGCGCACCACCTCGCCACTCGATGAGGAGACAATTCTGGAGAGCATCGCCGAGACCGGCCGCTTGTTGGTGGTTGACGAGTCCAATCCCCGTTGCAGTGTGGCGAGTGAGATCGCCGCGGTGGTCGCGGAGCGAGCCTTCCGCGATCTAAAAGCGCCGATTCGGCGCATCACCGCTCCTCATACGCCGGTGCCGTTCGCCCCGGTACTGGAGAACGCGTATATCCCGAGCAGCAAGGCCATCGAGGCTGCGGCCATGGAGCTGGCGAGATGGTCATGAGGGCGCCGCTTCAGTCCATGATCGCCCGAGTGGCGAGTAGCGGAAACGTATCAACATGATTTGGGCTGTCACCATGCCCACGTGGGGTCTTTCGATGGAGGAGGGCACCATCGTTGGCTGGCGGATTGCCGAAGGCAGCCCGACGGTGGCCGGCCTGGAGCTCGTGGAGATTGAGACGTCCAAAATTGCTAATGCCGTTGAAGCAGCACAAGCGGGCGTCCTGCGGCGACAGTTGATCGGGCCTGGCCAGACAGTGGCCTGCGGCGAGTTGATCGGCATCATCGCCACCGACGAGGTCTCAGAGGCCGCAATCGATGCTTTCATTGCGCAATTTCCTCGCCCACAGACGGCTGCCTCTCCGGGCGGGGAGAGTGCATCATCAGATCCAGCCTTGACTGTCGAGCTGCCGTCGGGGAGCCGATTGCGATGCCTGACCAGCGGCAGCCTCGGCTCCGTTGCCGTATTCCTTCACGGCTTCGGCGGCGACTCGCGAACGTGGTTGTTCAATCAAGGACGCATCGCCGAACATCACCTGACTTTCGCTTTTGATCTTCCAGGGCACGGCGGATCGACCAAGGAGGTTGACCAGGGATCAGTCGAGGAGTTGGCGGGCAGCGTCGAGTCAGGACTCGACCAGTTGAAATTGAGCCGCATCCATCTCATCGGTCACTCGTTGGGTGCTGCAGTTGCGCTGGCACTTTGGGAGCGGCAGCCCGATAGGGTCGCCTCAGTTTCGCTCCTCGCACCGTTTGCCTTCGGAGGTCGTGCAAACCAGCGCTACCTATCCGACTTCGTTTCAGCGCAACGCACTCGGGACATGCAACGCTGCCTCGCGCTGCTGTTTGCCGACTCGAAGGCAGTCAGCCGCGAGATGACCGAAGCGGTTGTGCAGTACAAGCGGCTCGATGGCGTGACCGATGCCTTGACCAAGATCGCCGCGAGCGCATTACGCGAGCCCGCGCCTGTCGACATAGCGCCGACTTTAAAGCCACTGACGAATCGCGTGCTGGTGATACGCGGTAGGGGCGACAACATCGTTTCAGCGGGGGAGATTCCTTCAGACGTGAAGGTACAGACACTGACTCATAGCGGCCACATGCCGCACATGGAAGAACCTGATCGAGTCAATGAGCTGCTTTTGGCGCACTTCGCGGAGGCGGACAGCGCGAATGGCAGGGGCCGGTGAGACTTCAAGGAAAGATCGCGTACGTGACCGGCGCTGGACGTGGCATTGGTCGAGGCGTCGCAATGACCTTGGCGCGCGCAGGTGCGCACGTGTTGGTTGCGGATGTGGACGCTGCGGCGGCTCGCGGGGTTGCTGACGAGGTGTCCGCCATCGGCGTTGAAGGCCACGCCATGCCAATGGATGTCGCCCGGTGGGACGATACGCAGAGGTTGCGCAGTACGATCGAAGAAAGGTTCGGCCGGCTCGATATCGCGGTCAATGCAGCGGGAGTGATCAGTGTGCAGCGTGTCGAGGACATGAGCGAGGCAGAGTGGGATCGCATCATGAATGTCAACGCAAAGGGAACCTTTCTGTGCTGCCGGGCCGCCATCCCTTTGCTGCGGCGTAGTGGGGCCGGGACAATCGTCAACATCTCCTCGGTATCGGGAAAGGATGGCTATCAGGGGTTGGCGCACTACTCGGCGTCCAAATACGCGGTCATTGGCTTCACCAATTCGCTAGCAAAGGAGCTGGCACGCGAGGAGATTACCGTCAATGCGATTTGTCCGGGCGTGGTGCGCACGGCCATGTGGGACCTGCTTGCCGAGAGATGGCGCAATGACAACGAGACGGCGGAGGAATCCTGGCAACGACAGGTGCTCGCCTTCGTTCCACAGGGGCGTCCTCAAACCCCAGAGGACATTGGAGATCTCGTGGTGTACCTGACGTTGGCGCGCAACCTGACCGGTCAGGCGATCAACGTCGATGGCGGCCTCACATCGCACTGAGAGATCGGGCGAGTGAAAATCGAAACCCGGTCGATCGACTATATTCCCTTAGCGGAGCGTCACGGCAAGGTTCGCGACGTATGGCCCGTTTGGTTTAGCGGCGGCGCGCAGTTGGGTACCGTTGCCACCGGCATGGTGAGCGTCGAACTCGGGTTGGACTTGGCTTGGAGCATGGTCGCAATCCTCCTAGGCTCGGCTCTGGGAACGCTCTTTATGGCGCTGCACTCGACGCAAGGTCCGCAGCTGGGCCTGCCGCAAATGATCCAGTCCCGGCCCCAGTTTGGACGCCACGGCGCACTGCTTGTATGGGCCGTAGCACTCGTCACTTATACTGGCTTCAATGCCTTTGGTCCGGTACTCGCCGCACAGACCGTGCGCCAGATCGTGGGGCTAGAGCCCACCGTGACGATAGTGTTGTTCACGGCCGGTTCTGTCGCGCTCGCTGTGTTTGGGTACGATTCAATTCATTCCGCGCAGCGTTGGCTGGCATTCGCGCTCATTGCGTGCATGGTGGTGTTTTGCGGTGGCGTGGGATTCGTGCGGGTTCCCGTGGGCAGCTTAGGTGGAGCGAGCTTTCAAGCGGTGCCTTTCCTGATTCAACTCTTTGCGTCGACTGCTTATCAGCTGAGCTGGTCTATCTACGTGTCGGATTATTCCCGCTACTTGCCCCCCGATGTAAGTCGTCTTCAATCATTTTTGTCGACTTACTTCGGATGTTGGACTGGTGGCGCTTGGATGATGGGAGTCGGAGCCACGGTCGCCGCCATGAATCCACACGCGGAGGTCGCGTTCGCGGTTCAACGTAGCGGCGACAGCATTTTCGGCGGCTTCGGCACCCTATTGCTAATCGCATCGTTGGCCGGATTGTTGACCACCACCGCGCTCAATTTCTATGGAGCTTCCCTGACACTGCTGAGCGCAATCGACACGGTGAAGCCCATTCAATGTACACGACGAGCGCGCATTTTGAGCCTGCTTGCCGCAGGCACGGCGGCGTGCATCGCCGCCCTGTCTCTTAAAGGGGACTACGTCTCGGGCTTCAAAGACCTGCTGACGATACTGCTCTATCTATTTACTCCGTGGACTTCGATTAACTTGGTCGATTTCTTCCTGGTGCGCCACGGCCAATATTCGATCCGGGAGATATTCAATGTGAATGGAATTTACGGTCAGTGGAACTGGCGCGGTCTCATCGCCTATGCAGTGGGGTTCGGGGCCATGATCCCATTTTTCAGCACAGGCTTTTACATGGGACCGATTGCGAGGCAAATGCACGGAGCGGACGTGGCCATGCTGATAGGACTACCCGTTTCTGCGATCACCTACTTGCTCGCCTGTCGATCGCTGGATCTCGAGACCGAAATGCGGCAAGTCGCGAGCGCGGATAGGGATCTCGAACCGACGGTCGTGCCGGGGCGAGCATCGTGAAGGGCCAGCTCCGGCGTGGCCTCATTGCAGTGCTCGCGTTGTTGCGATGCATGTTTCCGGACGCCGCGTCGGCGCGGGGTTCGGCCGACGCTTCGTACTCGCCTCCCACGGAATGGCTTTCCTACGGGGCAGACGCAGCCCAGGATCGATTCAGTCCGCTGAGTGCGATCAATCAGAAGACTGTGGAGCGTCTTGGTCTTAAGTGGACTTTGGATTTGCCGAACGAGACGAATTTCGTTGCCACTCCATTGATGGCCAACGGCAGGGTGTATTTCCCGGGTAAATTTAGCGTCGTTTATGCAGTCGATGCGCGCACGGGCCGCATCGTCTGGTCATTCGATCCGAAGGCCCGAGAAGCGCTGGCCGAAACACCACGCAGGATGGCTTACAACTGGGGCACGA
>CAYRAC010000199.1:0-7045 GCA_964422045.1 uncultured Steroidobacteraceae bacterium | reverse complement strand
AGACCGTCGTGCCCGCCACCGTGAACGCGACCCCACTCAGTGAAACTGAAGCCCGCACCCTCGCCGATGCGATCGAACAGGTGTCCACGAGCCAGCCGCCCGAAACGGCGCTGAAGTTCGTTGAGATGGCCGTGGCGCGCGCGCCGCTGCAGCCGCTCGTCCTCAACGCTGCAGGGGGATACATGTACCGGAGCGGCAACGCGCCGCGCGCTCGGAACCTCTTCGAGAAGGCGGTGGCGGCGGATGGCAATTCTAAGGTTTTGTGGCTTAACCTCGCGAATGCCTGTCGAGCGCTGGGCGACAAGAACTCCGAAGCGCAGGCGCTGGAGAAGGCACTCGCGATAGACCCTCGCTATATACTCGCCCTGCTGTGCAAGGCTCAGCTGATGGAGGGCCTCGGCCAAAGCAAGAAAGCCTTCTTTTTTTATGAAGCGGCGCTCGACTCGGTGGCATCAGGCGCGCCGGTACCGCAACAGGCCGCGGCCGCGCTCACGCGTGCCCAGGAAGTCGTGCTCGCCAACCGCAAGGAGCTCGAAAGGTTCTTGGCGCAGCAGATCGCAGCTGTGAGTTTGCAGCACGCCGCCGCTGACCAGCGGCGATTCGAGGCCTGTCGCGACGTGTACCTGCGAAAGCGTCGCGTATATCGTAACCAACCGAAGCAGATCCTGTTTCCGTATCTACCCGAGATCGAGTTCTTCCGGCGCGAGGACTTTCCCTGGCTCGACGTTGTGGAAGCGGCAACGGAGGAGATCGCCGCCGAGGCCCTTGCCGCGCTCGCCAGCGATCGAGCAGGGTTCAAACCCTACGTCGACTTTCCGCCGGGCGCGCCGATCGATGAGTGGACATCGCTCAACCACTCGTCGAAGTGGAGCGTCTACGCGCTCTGGAAAGATGGCGAGCAAATCGACGATCACGTGCGGAAGTGCCCCAAGACTGCGGCGGTGTTGGCGCAGCTACCCCTATGCGACATCCCTCGCTGTGCGCCCGGCGCCTTCTTCTCCATGCTCACGCCGCGCACCAGACTTCCGCCGCATACCGGAACGACCAATACGAGATCGATCGTCCACCTGCCTCTCGTGATTCCCGAGGGCTGCGGTTTTCGGGTCGGCGCGGAGGCGCGTAGCTGGAAGAAGGGCCAGGCCTGGGTGTTCGACGACAGCATCGAGCATGAGGCCTGGAACGACAGCGACGAAATTAGAATCATCCTCATCTTCGATATCTGGAACCCGCTGCTTTCGGTCGCGGAGCGCGATCTCGTGCGCGCCCTCACTCTCGGCATCGGACGCTATTACGGTGTCGACGCTCCCGTGCTGAGTTCATGACAGGCTCCGTGTATCGTAGCCTGGGGCTGTGGCTCACCGCGATCTGCTTGCCTGCATTCACCGAGGCCGAGAACTTGGACGGCGCCTTGCGACACTGCGCAACAGAGAGCGACCTGGTGCAGCGGCTGGCTTGTTTCGATGCCATCGTGAGCACACTTCCGCAGGTCGAGGCCGATCGCTTCGGCATGACCGCAGAGATCGAGCACAAGCGCGATCCGCAGGCCGTGCCGCAAGCGAAGGATGAAGTGCTGAGCGGGAAGATCTCAGGACTGCGGCAGGCATCCCAGGACCGGTTGATCTTCACACTCGATAACGGTCAGGTCTGGATCCAGACAGAAGCGCGTCCCAACGTTCAGTTCGCGCTGAGCGAGGACGTGCACATCGAGCACGGATCGATGAGCTCCCTGTGGCTGGTCGCCGACAAACATCGCAAGGTTCGGGTCAAGCGCCTGCGCTGAGGTTTTCAAGAGCTTCCGCGATCGCGGCCACAACTGCGCTCCAATCGCCGTCGCTCGTTTGCCGGAACAGTCGCATGGTTGGATACCAGGGACTGTCGCTGCGCTCGAGCCCCCAGCGCCATTCCGATGAGGCGGCAAGGACCGTCCACACCGGACGGCCAAGGGCTCCGGCGAGGTGCGCGATCGAGGTATCGGAGCTGATCACGAGGTCGAGACCCGCCATAATGGCCGCCGTATCGAGAAACGCGTCCGGTCCGCGATCAAGAGCGGCACTGAAATCGATTATCCGCCCGGCGAACGCGACGTTGCGCAGCTGTTCGAGCGCGGGTCCCTTCTGAAGGGACACGAGCGTGATACCGGGCAGCTGCGCGAGCGGCTCGAGTGCCGCAAGTGGAATCGAGCGCCCGCGAGCCCAGATCAGTTTCTCCACGGCGAGGTTGCCCTGCCAGGCGATTCCCACGCGCAGACCCGAGTACGCCCGCAGCCGCTGCATCCAGTTGGCCGTTCGCTGCGGCTCCGCCGTGAGGTACGGGACTTGCGCCGGAATCGTCTCGAGTCGAGTATTGAATGCGAGCGGAAGACTCATCAGGGGGCAATAATAATCGACTGGCGGAAGTGGCTCGCCACGGCCGACGAGCCGGATAGCCGCCGGCAGAGTGCGCAGCAGCGCCTTGAGCGAGGGCATCACCTCGAACACGACGGATACCCCCTGCGCAGCGAGCAACGGCAGGTAGCGGCAAAATTGGATCACGTCGCCCAACCCCTGCTCGGCATGTACGAGTAGCGTCTTGCCTGCGAGCGACTCTGTCCCGTTCCAGCGTGGTGCAATGAAGTGGCGCGCAGGATTACCGAGCGCCGGCACGTCGAAGCGCGCCTCATAGAGAGGCCATCCCACGGTAAATTCGCCGAGCGTCAGATGCAGAAACGCCAGCGCGAACTTGGCGGAAGGGTCATCCGGTTTGAGAGCCAGCGCCCGACCGAAGCTCGCGATCGCTTGGCGATGATGGCCGAGAATCTTGAGCACAATGCCTATGTTGGTGTGGTTGTCGGCAGTCGTGCCGCTCTGGACGGCAGAGCGGACGAAACTCTCTAGCGCCTGGCGCAACCGCCCCGTCGCCGTGAGGGCGATACCCCGGTTGTTCAACACTTCGGCGGCGTCCGGCCGAATGGCAAGGGCCCGATCGAAGCTCGCGAGCGCCTCGGCGTTGCGCTCAAGATTGAGCAGCGCCACGCCGCGCTGAATGTGCGCGTCCGCGTCTTCGGGCAGGAGCTGGATCGCGCGCTCAAGCGGTGCAAGCGCTTCGCCGTAGCGGCGCAGCGCGACGAGAGTCGCGCCGCGACCGACCAGAGCGGGTGCATTTTCCTTGCCTTGCGCAGCAAGCGTGTCGTAGTCCCGCAGCGCCTCAAGGTATCGGCGCTGCAGATACCGCACGAGCGCACGGCTGTGAAGGATCACGGGGTCGTGAGGCTCGATCGCAAGCGCCAGTGAATAGCTCTGTTCCGCTTCGCACAGACGTCCGAGTTGCTTGAGGGCGTTGCCGCGATTCGCATGGAGCGCTGCATGATGCGGCTGCAAGGCGAGCGCGCGATCGAAACTCTGCAGCGCGCGCTCGTGTCTGCCCAAGCGAGCCAACAACATGCCGCGGTTGTGATGTGCGGCCGCCAGGTTCGGGTCGAGCGCAATGGCCCGTTCAAAACACTCCAAGGCCTCCCGCTCGCGTCCGACTGTTTCAAGTGCGACACCAAGATCCGCGTGTGCCCCCGCGTCCTGCAGGGCCAAACGAACTGCTTGCCCCGCGTTCGCGAGCGCCTCTTCGCGACGTCCAAGGGCCGTGAGTGCCGCGGCCCGGGTGCGATACCCGCCGGCAAGCGAAGCATCCAGCGCAAGCGCGCGATTGCAGGCCTGGAGCGCCTCTTCTTGCCGCCCAAGGGTGCCGAGCGCTTGAGCGAGATTCAGCAGAACGCTCGGGCGATCGGGATTGAGTTCCACCGACCTTGCGAGAAATACGACTGCATCCGCACAATTTCCTGATTGGGCGAGCGCGACGCCCAGCAGCTGCAGAATATCGGGATCGTTGGGCGTACGCTGCAGCAGCGCCTCGTAGTCAGCCACCGCCTCACGCAGACGGCCGGCCCGATGCGCGCGCACCGCGACGGCGAGCTTCGCCTGCTTGGCTTGATCGACTGCATTCACGGGATTTGCTCAAGGTCAGGGACGCGAAAGGATACACCACCCCTCAAGCGGGGCGTCAACGGCGACAAGTTCGCGAAACTCGCGTGGGCACCGCATAATTGCTCGACCGCTGCGCTAACTCGCGTTGACATCAGCCAGGAATTCACCGCCGGTGTTCCCGTCCGATCCCGAAGTGCTGGTGGATCTTGCGCGACAGGATCTGGCCAGCGGCCAGATTGCAGCCGCGCAGGAAAAATGTCTGCGGGTGCTGGATGCACACCACCATCATCCCGGTGCGCTGGACGTTTTCGGAGCGATCCTCTGCTCTCAGGGGCGCTACGAGGAGGCGGTTCGCGTCTTCAATGCGCTCACCCTGATACAGCCGACGGTCGCCGCACATTGGCAAAATCTCGGTACGGTGCTGCGTCCCACCGGCCGACAGGCGCAGTCGCTGGCCGCGTTCGATCGAGCTCTGCGCCTGGGTCCGCCGACCGCCGGCCTGCTGTACAACCTCGGTGCATTGCAAATGGATCGTTTGGATTACGCTGCGGCCCACCTCGCCTTGCGAGACGCCGTGGTACTTGCGCCGCGCGACGCCCGGATTCGTTGGACCTTTGCACAGTGCTGTTACGACATGGGCCAGCGCCAGGAAGCCATAACGGCCGTGGAAGACTGGGAAAGTCTCGAAGGCTTGAGCGCCGAGATCACGGTATCCATCGCACTTCTCCTGGTCACCTCGGGCGCAGCGCACCTGGCGCAACCGGCATTGCAGCGGCTCATGGCGAAGCCTCCTGCTGCCGGGCGGGCAGCAGTGGGATTTGCATTTCTCCTCGAGCGCCTACATCGGCTCGATGAGGCGCGCACCGTCATGCAACAGCTCGAGCTCGACGAGGGGAGTCCGAGCGCCGATTTGGAACGCCTGGCAATGTCGGCGCTGTTGGCCGACAGGGCCGGCAGGCACGAGGATGCGCATCGGTTGCTGACCTCAGCGCTGGCGACGCAGCAGGACTTCGTGCATCAGTACAATTTACTCTATCCACTTGCGAAGACTTGCGACGCGCTCGGACGTTACGAGGAGGCCTACGCCGCCGCCGCAGAAGCGCACCGATCCCAGCTCGCGTTTCTCGGGCGCGCGACCGGCAAGACATCCGAAGAGCAGTCGCAACTTTGGGCACTGACGGCGAAGGGATGCGACCCCGAGGATATCGCGTGCTGGGAGCGCGCGGGACCTGCCATGGAAGTCAGTCCCATATTCATCGTGGGCTTTCCGCGCTCGGGTACGACCCTGCTCGAGCAGCTGCTCGATGCACATCCGCTGCTGCAGTCGATGGATGAGCAGCCATTCCTGTTGCAAGCTGTCGCTCGAGTCACGGATCAGGGTATCGGGTATCCGACCGAGCTCGGCCGGTTGAGCGGCAGCGGCCTGAACGACATCCGCGCACACTATTGGGCCGCTGTGCGGAGGAGGGTGCCGCTGGCTGCGGATCGGCGGCTGGTGGACAAAAATCCCATGAACATGGTGCTGCTGCCAATGATCCGCCGCTTGTTCCCGAACGCGCCCGTCATCCTCGCCATTCGCCATCCCTGCGACACCGTGCTGAGTTGTTTCCTGCAGCACTTCCGCTCGGATCTTGCACTGCTGGGCCGTGACCTGACGGCGATGGCCAGGGCTTACTCGCGCGCCTTCGGATTCTGGTACTCGCAATGGCCCATGCTGCAACCCGACACTCACGAGCTGAAATACGAACTGCTCAGCGCGGACTTCGCGAGCCAAGTCGAGCGGCTGTGCGCATTTTTGCAGCTGCCTTGGCACGAGGCGATGCTCGCTCCCGGGGATCACGCACGCGCCAAAGGGTTCATCAGCACGCCGAGCTACGCACAGGTCCTGGAGCCGGTCAGCACCCGGTCCGTGGGCCGCTGGCAGCACTACGAACGGCACTTCGGTGGCGAAGTGTTGGGTCTGCTTATCCCCTGGATCGAGCGCTTCGGCTATTCACTTGGTTAGTTAGCATTCGCGCTTGACGCCATACCAACCGGTTGGTACTGTCGCTGCATGGATCCGCAACCCAGTGAGCCGTCACGGTCCGGCGGTGCCCGAGGCAAGCTGCTCGATGCGGCCATTTCGATCATCCGCAAGCAGGGCTACGCCGCAACGTCCGTCGACGAACTCTGTGCCGCGGCCGGCGTGACGAAGGGTGCGTTTTTTCACCACTTTCCGAGCAAGGACTCGCTCGCGGTCGCAGCCGCCAATCTCTGGTCGGAGTCGAGCGCCGCGCTTTTTGCTGCCGCTCCCTACCACCGATTCGATGATCCCCTTGATCGCATCCTCGGCTATCTCAGTTTCCGCAAGTCAATGCTGCGCGGTGACGTTGCAGAGTTCACCTGTCTCGCCGGCACCCTGGTTCAGGAGACATACCGAACACACCCCGACATTCGACACGCGTGCGATGCAAGCATCGGCGGCCATGCCGCCGCATTGGAATCGGACTTTGCCGATGCAATGAAGCGTTACCGGCTGCGTGCGCCATACACAGCCCGCAGCCTGGCACTGCACACGCAGGCCGTGCTGCAGGGTGCGTTCATCCTGGCGAAGGCCAAGGGCAATGCCGCGGTTGTGGAGGCGAGCATCGAGCATCTGCGTCGCTACATTGAATTGTTGTTCCGGCGTCCGAAAAAAAAGCCGAGCAATGCACAGGAGTAATGAGTCATGAAAAATACCGCACTATCGCGCCGCACGCTGCTCGAGGCGAGTGCCTGGGCGCTGGCCGCAGGATGTGGCGCGCCGCAGATCGCCGCTGCCCACGCGGAGGCCGGACTGAGCTCAAGAAACGGCGAGACCGTCCGCAAATACTATACGGGCTGGGAGAAAAAAGACTGGCCCGCGTTCGACATGCTGCTGACGGATGACTTCACATTTTCAAGCCCACTCGATGCCCGCATCAACAAGAGCGCTTTCAAGGCGGGATGCTGGGACACCCAGATTGCATATATCGGGCGGTTCGACCTCGAGCACGTGGTTGGAACGGGCAACGATGCGTTTGTGATGTACGTCTGTCACACCTCGAACGATAAGACGTTCCGGAACGTGGAGT
>CAYRAC010000198.1:0-7048 GCA_964422045.1 uncultured Steroidobacteraceae bacterium | reverse complement strand
GCCGCACCGGCCTCTGGCGGCCCCACGCCGCCGCCCGCTGACTTGCATGGCCCGGCCTCGACGACTGCGCCTCACGCGCCCATCACCGCGGCGCTGCCGCGTGCGGGCTTCTGGGTGCGCATGGTCGCGGTATTGCTCGATGCCATCCTGATCGGCTTCCTCCTGAGTGTGTTGCATGTACAACACTTGGAATTGCTGGCGCTCGCGGCCTACGGCGCGGTGATGTGGAAGACTCGCGGCACGACCATCGGCGGCATGGTGCTCGATCTCAAGGTGGTCAGAGCGGATGGGCGCGATGTCGATTGGGAGACGGCTATAGTACGGGCGCTCGGCTGCTTCCTCTCCCTGGTGGTCGCCGGCCTCGGGTTTTTCTGGATTGCCTTCGATCACAACAGCCAGGCCTGGCACGACAAAATCGCGGGCACGGTGGTGGTGCGCGTGGCCAAGGGCACTCCCCTGGTATAATTGCGGGCATGATGTCCCGTAGAACGTCCCTAGGCGTAAAAGTAGGTGCCGTGACCATCGGCGGCAAGGCCCCGATCGTCGTGCAGTCGATGACCAATACCGATACCGCCGACATCGACGGCACGGTCGCGCAAGTCAAAGCGCTGGCCCGGGCGGGTTCGGAATTGGTGCGGATCACGGTCAACAATGATGAGGCCGCCGCCGCGGTGCCGCATATCCGCGAGCGTTTGGACGCGCTTGGCATCGGCACTCCGCTGGTCGGCGATTTCCACTTCAACGGCCACAAGCTGCTCAAAGCGCATCCCGCATGCGCCCAGGCGCTGTCGAAACTGCGCATCAATCCGGGCAATGTCGGGCGCGGCAGTAAACGCGACCCGCAATTCGCGGAAATGATCGAGACGGCGTGCAAATACGAAAAACCGGTGCGCATCGGCGTCAATTGGGGGAGCCTGGACCAGGATTTGCTCACCCGCATGATGGATGAGAACTCCCGGTTGGCGACGCCGCTCGCGGCCATCGACGTGATGCGCGAGGCGATCGTGGTGTCCGCTTTGGACAGTGCCAAGCGCGCGGAGAGCCTGGGGTTGCAGCCCGACAAGATCGTGATCAGCGCCAAGGTCAGCGGCGTGCAGGACTTGATCGCCGTGTACCGCAATCTGGCCGCGCGATGTTCTTATCCGCTGCACTTGGGCTTGACCGAAGCCGGCATGGGCAGCAAGGGCATCGTGGCCTCGACCGCCGCGATGGGTGTCCTGCTGCAGCAAGGCATCGGCGATACGATTCGCGTGTCATTGACGCCCGAGCCCGGCGGCGACCGCACTCAAGAGGTGATCGTCGCCCAGGAGATCCTGCAGACCATGGGCTTGCGGGCTTTCACGCCCATGGTCATCGCCTGCCCTGGTTGCGGCCGCACCACCAGCACCTACTTCCAGGAACTCGCGCAGAAGATCCAAAACCACATTCGTCACCGCATGCCCGAATGGCGCAAGCGTCACACGGGCGTCGAGGACATGTCGGTCGCGGTGATGGGCTGCGTCGTGAACGGTCCGGGCGAGAGCAAGCACGCGAACATCGGCATCAGTCTGCCCGGCACCGGCGAGACCCCGGTCGCCCCGGTTTACGAGGATGGTGCCAAGACCGTGACGCTCAAAGGGGACCGGATTGCCGAGGACTTCCAGGAACTGGTCGAGCGCTACATCGAGCGCACCTACGCCAAGACCGGAACCTCATGAGCGGACTGTCCGCGAAGAAATGCGTTCCTTGCGAGGGCGGCGTCGCGCCGATGAAACCGGCCGACGTGAAACGGATGCGCAAGCACCTGCACGCGGACTGGCGGGTCGCTAAGGACTCGAAAAGCCTGCAGCGCTCGCTCAAGTTCAAGGATTTCTACCGCACCATGAGCTTCGTCAACGCGCTCGCGCATATTGCCAATACCGAAGACCATCACCCCGATCTGAAGCTCGGCTACAACTACTGCGACGTCACCTTCTCGACGCATTCCATCGGCGGCCTGTCGGAGAACGATTTTATTTGTGCGGCCAAGCTCGATCGGCTTTGAGCATCTTGGGGACATCGCCGGCGAGGCCGAGGGCGCGCTGCGCCAGGTTGCGCTTGACCAGGGGCAGCCGGCCCACGGCGGCGAGGCCTGCGGCGCGCAGCGCCGTGCGCAGCGGCTGCGCGTTCGAGAACAGCCGCTCGAGCCCATCGAGTGCGCCGGCAGCCAGCAGGTTTTCGCTGCGCCGCCAGCGCTCATAGCGGCGCAGGATCCGGTACTCGCCGAAATGGCCTGCGCCGCGTGCGTCCTCGAACACTTCGGCGAGCGCCGCGCAGTCGAGCAACCCCAAATTGAGGCCGAGACCGGCCAGCGGGTGGACCGCATGCGCGGCGTCGCCGAGCAACACGGCGCGCGGTCGAGCGTACTGCGAGGCGTACTGCAACTTGAGCGGGTAGCGGGCGCGCCCTGACGCGAGCGTGCACTCGCCGAGAATATTGCCGCTGGCCGCCGTGAGCGCGGCCGAGAAGGACGCATCATCGAGCGCGCTCAAGCGCGCTGCCTCCGCGCGCGGCACGCTCCACACGATGGACGAGCGGCCCTCCGGCAGGGGCAAGAGCGCAAGCGGACCGCCGGGCAGGAATCGCTGCCAGGCCGTATTGTCGTGAGGCTTGGCCGTGCGCACGTGCGCCACCAGCGCATCTTGATGGTACGCGTGGCCGGCGGTTTCTATCCCGAGGAGCGTCCGGGACTTCGACTCCTGTCCATCGGCCGCAATCAACAGCTGGCTGCGCAGCGTGCGGCCATCGTTCAGGCGCGCGGCAATATCGGCGTCGCCGGCGACGATCGACGCGAGTCCCGCATCGATGAGCACGGCGCCCGCCGCCCGCGCCGCTTGCAAGGACTGCCATAGAAGATGCCGCCCATCGACAATGAATCCTAGATTCGGTTCGCCCAATTCCGCGCAGTCAAACTTCAGCGAACTTAAGCCTTGGGGTTCGCCGGCGGCGTCCCAGACGCACATGCGCTCGTACGCGAACTTGCGTCCCGCCGGCAGCGATTGCCAGATGCCGCAGGCTTCGAGCAGCCGCTGCGAGGCGCGGCTCAACGCAAAAACCCGCAGGTCCCAATCGGCGTCGGGCGGCACCGCGGTGGAAAAGCGATCGGCAACGATCGCCACACGTCCCGGCGCGGCCAACCGGCGGGCAATCAACAGACTCGCCATGACGCTGCCGACGACGCCGGCACCGACGATGACGACGTCGAATTCATGCGGCGTACTCATCGCAACGCGACGCCGCGCGCCAGCTTCGGAACTCGCGCACCGCCGCCCGCACCCGTACTCAACCGCGACAGGGCCGCCTTGGCCGGCGGCAACAAGTCGAAGGCCAGCAAGCCGAGATTGCGCAGACGCTTCACCGGTCCGAATGGGCTGGCGAACATCCGCACCAAGCCATCCGTGAACGCGATCACGCCGCGTCGATCGGCCCGGCGCCAGGCATCGTAATCGGCCAACAGACTCGGGGAACCCGCATCGAAGTGCGGCTCGTGGCGGCGCTCGGCGATGAGCTCGGCGAGACTCGCGACATCGCGAAGTCCGAGGTTGAAACCCATCCCCGCCACGGGGTGCAGTCCCTGAGCGGCGTTACCGATGATCACGCAGCGCCGGGCGCTGGTGCGCTCGGCATAGTTGAGCGCGAGCGCGTAAGGCACGCGGCGTCCGACTTTCAGAAACCGCCCGAGCCTGAATCCGAAGCGGCGCTGCACTTCGGCGATAAACTCATCGTCAGACCACGCCATCGCGCCCTTGGCGGTCTCGTTGTCCAACGTCAACACCAGGGTGCAGCGTCCGCCGGCGAGCGGCAGCAGCGCCAACGGTCCGCTGGCGGTGAACCTCTCATAGGCCACATGCTCGTGGAAGCGTTGCGGCAGCACCGTGGTGATGACGGCGGTCTGCTGGTAGTCGCGGGCGAAGGCATCGACCCCGAAAGCACTGCGCACGGCCGACTGCACGCCGTCGGCGGCTACCACCAGCCGGGCGTCGATCGCGCTGCTGACGTCGCCTCGTGCAATTTCCAGCGCGACCCCCTCCTCGCCGGCGGCGACGCGCGTGACCTGCGCCGGGCAGTACAGCTGTACGTTGCCATCGGCCTTCAACAGCGACCACAAGGCCGCACCGAGCGCACGATTCGGCACGACGTAGCCCATCGCGGCGAGATCCTGTTCGGCTGCATCGATGCGCGCGAAGCCGAAATGGCCCTGGTCCGAGACGTGGATTTTGCGGATCGGCGTTGCCTGCGCCATCACCCCGGACCACACACCGAGCGACTCGAGGATGCGGCAACTGCCGTTCGACAAGGCCGTGGTGCGTTCATCGAAGCTCGGCTGCGCCGCAGAATCGTGCGCTAGCGCTTCGATCAGGGCAACCTTCAGCCCGAGCGGGGCCAAGGCAACGGCGAGACTCGCGCCGACCATGCCGCCGCCGACGATGGCCACATCGACCGGGGGTGGCGGCGTCATGCGGCCTGCACCAAGGCTTCGATGGCGTCCGGGGTTTTCTCGAGCGCGCCGCTCAGCACGTCCGCCGCGCCGGCGGTGACCAGCACCTCATCCTCGATCCGCACGCCGATATTCCAGAATTCCTTCGCTACCTTGGGCGAAGGGCGCACGTAGATTCCCGGTTCCACGGTGAGTGCCATCCCGGGTTCCAGCACGCGCCACTCGCCGCCGACTTTGTAGTCGCCGACATCGTGGACGTCGAGGCCGAGCCAGTGGCCGGTGCGATGGCTGAAGAATTGTTGGTACGCCTGGTCTTTGATGAGCGAGGCGACCTTGCCCTTGAGCAGCCCCAGCCTGACCAGACCCTGGGTAATCACCCGCACCGCGGCTTCGTGCGGATGATTCCAGTGATTGCCGCAGCGAACCTTGTCGATCGCGGCGAGCTGCGCTTCCAATACGACCTCGTAGAGCGCCCGTTGCGGCGGCGTAAAGCGGCCATTGACCGGAAAGGTGCGCGTGATATCCGAGGCATAGTAATCATGCTCGCAGCCCGCATCGAGCAACAACAGATCGCCGTCGCGCAGCGGCTGATCGTTGTCGCGGTAATGCATGACGCAGGCATTGGCGCCGCCGCCGACGATCGGGTAGTAGGAAAGATCGGCGTTGTGCGAACGAAATTCGTGCAACACCTCCGCCATCACCTCGTACTCCATTCGCCCGGGACGCGCGAAGCGCATCGCACGGCGGTGCGCGCCCACAGCGATCTTGGCGGCGCGCTTGAGGCTTGTCTGCTCGGCGCGGCTCTTGTACAGCCGCATGTCGTCGAGCACATGCCTCAGTGCAACAAATTCGTGGGGCGAGCCGGCAGCCTGGCGCGTCTGCACCCGCAGGCCGTTTACCCAACCCAACACATGGGAGTCGAAGTCCGGGTTGGCGCCCATCGAATAATAGATCTGCGAGCGGGTCTCCATCAGGCCCGGCAATATTTCGTCGATGTCGGCGATCGGAAACGCGTCATCCGCCCCATAGCGCTCGACCGCACCTTCGGTTCCGGCGCGCGCCCCGTCCCACGACTCGCGCAACGGGTCGTGCTCGCGCACGAACAGCATGTATTCGGCCTGGCCACGGCCGGGCACCAGCACCGCGACCGCATCCGGTTCCGGAAATCCGCTCAGATAGTAGAAGTGGCTGTCCTGCCGATAGGCGTATTCAATGTCGCCGTTGCGATGGCGTACCGGGGCCGCAGGCAGGATCGCGATCGCATCCCGGCCGAGCATGTGCATGAATTGGCGCCGGCGACGCGCGAACTCCTTGTGGTCCATCAATGGAGCCGCTGCTGCGCCGGATAGACTTGCCGGCGCAGCGGCAGGAGTTCTTCGAACACCACCTGGGCCGCGACGCGAATGAACTCGACCAATTCCGCATAGGCCTGCTCATTTGATTCATCCGCATCCGCGTCGTCGCCGGTTGCACGCGAGATTTCCGTGAAATCGCGCACGATCTCGCCGACGTCGCCGTTCAGCGCCTCGAGATCGGAAATATGTCCAGTGCCCAAGCCATACAGAAACCCGGTACACCACAGCGCGAGTGCATTGGCACGGCCATTGAGTGGCTGCTCGTCATCCGGCAGCAACGGCTCGAACTCCATGCCCTGCTCGCCGAACGAAGTCGCGGTTGCGGTGAACACTCTTTCGATCATCGCCGCCGATTCCTCGGAGAGCGCGGCGCCGTCGGGGAGGATCTCGTTGATCCAGTCTTGCATTTTGTAGGGTGCCATCGAGCACAACGCGCCGCACAACGAGCCGTGTGCTTCGGCGGCATCCGCCATGCTGCCGGCCATCGCCAGCACGTCCTCGAAGTCCTTGAATCGAATATCGGACATCATGATTACACCGATAATAGCGCAGTAAGGGCCTGCACCGCCCTTTGCATTGCGCTATGCGGCGCTCTATATTGGCAGCCTATGAATGAAGCCAACCCGAAGTCAGCGGTCGAACTCGAACTGAAGCGGCTGGAGAAGCGGCTCGAGGACCTCATCGTAACGGTCAACCATATCAAGGAGGAGAATCGCGCATTGCGGCAGCGGCAGGAAACGCTGACCGCCGAGCGTGCCAGCCTGCTGCAGAAGAACGAGCAGGTTCGTGCGCGGGTCGAAGCGATGATCGGCCGCTTGAAATCGATGGAACAGGCATGAGCGACAATCAGGCGCGGGTCAGCGTGCGGATACTCGAGAAGGAGTATCACATTACCTGTCCGATCGAAGAGCGTTCCGACCTGCTCGATTCCGCCGAATTCTTGAACCTCAAAATGCGCGAGATCCGCGACAGCGGCAAAGTCGTCGGCCTGGATCGCATCGCCGTGATCGCGGCGCTGAATATGGCGAATGAATTGATTCGCTTCCGCAATCGTGATGGCGATCTCGAATCCGACGTGGGTGGACGCTTGCGTATCCTGCGCGAGCGCGTAGAGTCGGCGTTGGAGAAGGGTCAACAGCTCGAGCTTTGATGCCCTGAATCGGGCGCCCTCCTCGAATGGTTAAGTTTGGCGCTGCCTGCGGTGTTCGATGCGGATCGGGTTACCTCTCGACCCTAA
>CAYRAC010000197.1:0-7062 GCA_964422045.1 uncultured Steroidobacteraceae bacterium | reverse complement strand
CATCATGCTCGCCGGTACCCGCGAGCGGCTCGATTGGCTCAAGATGGCGAAGGCGCGCGGCCGCTACCTCGGCATGGAGTTGGAAATTATTTCGGTCGATGAGGCTGCCAGGCTATTTCCGCTGCTCGAGAAGAAGCACTTCGCCGGCGCCATGTTCGACCCGATCGAGGGTCACGTGGATCCGTATGGAGTGACGCACGCGTACGCGAAATCCGCGCAAATCGGCGGCGCCGAGATCGTGCGGCACACGCGCGTCACCGACCTCAAGGCGCGCAGCGACGGCACCTGGGATGTGTTCACCGACCACGGCAATGTGCGTGCCGAGCACGTGGTGAACGCGGCGGGTTTGTGGGCGCGAGAAGTTGGCCGCATGGTCGGCCTCGAATTGCCGGTGCTCGCAATGGAACATCAATACCTGATCACCGGCGACATGCCGGAATTGGTCGGCAAGAAGGAGCAGCTGCACGCCATCGACTTCGAAGGCGAGATTTATATCCGTCAGGAGCGCGGCGGCATGCTGATGGGTACCTATGAGCGGGCGGGCGTGCCTTGGTCGGCGCTAACCACACCGTGGGACTTCGGGCAGGACCTGTTGCCGAACGACCTGGAGCGTATTGCGCCGAGTCTCGAAGTGGGCTTCGCGCACTTCCCGGCGCTCGGCGCCGCAGGCATCAAGAAGGTGGTGAACGGGCCGTTCACATTTGCGCCCGATGGCAATCCGTTGATCGGGCCGATCCGCGGCCTGAAGAACTTCTGGGTGGCGTGCGGCGTGATGGCAGGCTTCAGCCAGGGCGGCGGCGTCGGCTTGGCACTGTCGCGCTGGATGGTGGACGGGGACCCCGGCGCCGACATTTGGGGCATGGACGTCGCGCGCTACGGCGACTGGACCACGCTCGCGTACACCAACGCCAAAGTTCGCGAGAACTATTCGCGCCGCTTCAGCATTCGATTTCCGAACGAGGAATTGCCGGCGGCCCGGCCGTTGCGCACCACGCCGATATACGAGAGGCTCGAGGCGCAGCATGCCGTGTTCGGCGACTACTGCGGACTCGAGCATGCGTTGTGGTTCGCACCGAGCGCGGCGCAAGCCGTCGATCACGTCAGCTTCCGCCGCTCCAATGCGCACCCCTTCGTGGCTGCCGAATGCGAGGCCGTGCAGCAAGCGGTCGGGCTGTTGGAAATCTCCAACTATGGGAAGTTCGACATCCGCGGGCCGGCCGCCGCGCACTGGCTGTCGCACATGATGGCGAACCGCGTCCCCGCCGTCGGCCGCATCGCCCTGACGCCGATGCTCAACGAGCGCGGCAAGCTGATCGGGGATTTCACCATGTGCCGCATCGCCGAAGACCATTTCTTTCTGGTCGGCACGTATGCAGCCGAAACCTACTACCTACGGTGGTTCGACCGGCACATGCCGGCCTCCGGTGTGTCGGTGCGGCCTTGCGCCATGGAGTACGTCGGCCTTTCGGTCGCAGGCCCGAGCTCGCGCGCGCTGCTGCAGAGCTTGGTGCGGGACGATTTGTCGACGGCGGCATTTCCCTTCCTGTCATTCAAGCGCATGGAAGTCGGCATGGTGCCCGGCTACGTCGGAAGAGTGTCCTTCACCGGCGAGCTCGGCTACGAGATCTGGGTGACTACCGATTATCAACGTGCGCTCTACGATCTGTTGATCAAGGCCGGTCGCGAGCACGGCCTCAAACTCTGCGGCGGGCGTGCCCTGAACTCGATGCGCGTCGAAAAAAGTTTCGGCAGCTGGGCGCGCGAATATCGGCCCATTTACGGACCGTTCGAGGCCGGTCTGGAACGCTTCGTGGACTTGAAGAAAACCGAATTCATCGGCCGCTCCGCGGCGGCCGAGGAGAAGGCGGCGGGCGGCGCTCTGAAGCTTCTGACTTTCAAAGTGCAGGCGGGCGACGCCGATGCCATCGGCGATGAGCCCATTTGGCATGACGGTAAGGTCGTGGGATGGGTTACGTCCGGCGCATTCGGGCACCGCGTCAACCACTCTCTGGCGCTCGGTTACGTGCCCGCCGCACTGGCCGCGGCCGATGCAGGATTCGAAATCGAAATCATCGGCGAGCGCCGGCCGGCACTCAAGCTCGCGGCCCCGCCATTCGATCCGAGCGGCCAATTAATGCGCACATGAAGTATATTCGGCGGCGGGGGAAACCATGCAAAGCACATCCGACAGCGTCGCAGCAGGCTATAACGGTCTAACCGAACACACCCATGGCCTGCCGGCCGACGCCTACTTCGATCCGCGGCAGTACCAGAGGGAACTGCAGCGGATTTGGTATCGAAACTGGGTATATGTCGGCCGATCGAGCGATGTCGCACGAGCGCGGGCATTCCGCAGCTTCGAACTCGGCGACGAAAAACTGCTGTTGGTTCGCGACGATCAGGGCACTCTGCAAGGATTCCACAACACCTGCCGGCACCGTGGCGCGGCGCTGTGCCGTGATGCCGAGGGCGTGCTGCGCACCGGCAGCATCATCTGCCCGTACCACGCGTGGGTCTATAACTTGCAAGGGGATTTGCTGCGCACCTCGTCGAAGGCGCACGCCGACGGCTTCGATGTCGCCGCTTACCCGCTCTACAAAATCAGCGTCAAGGAATGGAACGGGTTCATCTTCGTTGCCCTGAGCGCTGCGCCGCCGCCCTTCGAGAAAAGCTTCGACGTGCCGCTGAACCGTCTCGATGCATGGCCGCTCGCGGAACTCGTTGTCGGCCATGTCTTGCGCAAGACCATTCGCAGCAATTGGAAGATATTCTGGGAAAACTACAACGAGTGCCTGCACTGCCCGGGGGTGCATCCGCAGCTCTCGCAGCTGGTGCCGATCTTCGGGCGCGGTTTGCTCGAGGAGCGCGACGATCCCGAGTGGCGCGCTCACGCCCTGGATCCCGATCCGAAATTCAAGGGCGGTTTGCGCAGCGGCGCCGCGACCTGGTCCCTCGATGGCAAGGCGAGCGGCGCGCCGTTCCCCGCTATTGCCGACGCCGATCGAAAAGTCGGTCACGTATACATGACCGGCCTGCCGTCGGTATTCCTGGTGGGGCATATCGATTACGTGCGCGTCGTGCGCTTGCTGCCGTTGGGCCCCGAGCTTTGCGAGCTGCGCGTCGAGTATCTATTTTCGCCGCAGACGCTCGCGGATCCGCAATTCGATCTGAAGAATGTGGTCGACTTCACCAATCTGGTCATGACCGAAGATGCAGAGGTGTGCGAACTCAACCAACTGGGATTGCATGCGGGGCCGCATGCGCGCGGCGTGGTGATGCCGGAGGAGTACGTCATCCGCCAACTGCATGATTGGCTGCGGACCGAATTGGGACGCGTCTAGGGACGAGCGGGGTGAAAGCCGCGGCCAGTGCGCGCGCAACGCCGTCCCGGCACGGTCTGGTGCTGGGCGCGGCCGGCATGGCGCTGTGTGTGGCTGCGTGCGGCGGCCGCGAGTCTGCGCCACCGGCAAGCGAATCCGCGGTCCTGAACATCTACAACTGGGCCGATTACGTCGGCCGCGACACGATCGCAGAATTCGAGCGGCGCACGCACATCAAAGTGGTCTACGAACTCTACGATTCGAATCAAACGCTGGAAGCGAAGATGTTGGCGGGCCATTCGGGGTACGACATCGTCAGCACCACCACCGCGTTCTACGAGCGCCAGATCAAGGCCGGGGCCTACCTGCCGCTCGACCGCTCGCAACTGTCGAACTGGAACAATCTGGATCCGGCTGTGTTGGCGATTCAAGCCGCGGCGGATCCGGGCAATCGCTACGCCGTACCCTATCTGCACGCGATGAACGGCTTGGCCTACAACGTGGATCTCATCAAGGCGCGGATGCCGGATGCGCCGGTCGATAGTCTGGCCTTGATCTTCGATCCTAAAGTGATCGCGCGTTTTGCCGATTGCGGCGTGACTTTCTTGGACTCGCCGGAGGACGTGATTCAACTGGCGCTCGCGTACTTGCACATCGATCCGAATTCGCGCCGGGCCGAAGATCTGCAAGCCGCCGAACGGCTCGTGATGGCGGTGCGGCCCTTCATTCGCACCTTCGATTCGAATGATTATTGGCATCAATTAGCCTCGCAGGAGGCGTGTCTCAGCATCGCGTGGTCGAGCGACTACTCGGTCGCGCAGGCGCGCGCGTGCGAGGACGGCACGGGAGCGCATCTTGCCTTTACGCTGCCCAAGGAAGGCTCGAACATCACGTACAATGCGTTTCTTATCCCGGCTTCTGCGCCGCACCCGCAGGCCGCGCACCAATTCTTGAACTTCATTTTGGAGCCCCGGGTCATCGCCGCGATCACGAACGACATCCACTACGGCAACGACAATCTAGCGGCGCGGCCCTTTGTCGATAAAAATATCTTGAGCGATCCCGCGGTGTATCCGCCCGCGCCGCTGCGCGCGCGCTTGTACTTGCCCGCCGAACTGGGCCCCGAATACGACCGGCTGCGCACGCGAGTGTGGACTCGCATCAAGACCGGGCAATAGTGGAATTTTACACACGTAAACCCACTGTAAAGTCAAGCCGCGCAAGCAGGGCGCTGGTTGGCAATTCGCCACAAAAAAGGCCCTGAAATGGCTGCTTTTGAGACCTACAACGAGCTTTTCCGCTACTGGAAATGTACAGTTCCGCCCCCATAACTCTCGTTGGCCGCCACGGACCTGTGGCGGTTGTCGATGAGTGTAAATTAGGAGACGGAAATGATTGGAACGATAGCCCGCTGGGGCCATAACACACTGTTAGCCGGCTTAGCGCTGATGACAGGCGTGCTGTTTTTCGCATTGCTCAATTAACGAGCGAGGGCCACGCGTCGCGCGCGTGAGCCCGGATTTACTGCGCCGCGGCGGGGGAGGCGGCCTCGATGTCTGAGACATCGAGACGATTCGATTTCCACAGCACCCAGCTGTAGAAATACAGGTAGTAACCCAGCAGCACGAAGAAGATTCCCACCGTGAGTGGGCTTCGCACCATCGCGGGCGTCGACAACGCCTGCGAGGCCTGTGCGTGGGCGCCGTAAGCCTGCAGCAGCCGAAACACCAGTCGCCCCAAGAACAACAGCGACACCGCGATTCCCGTATAGGTATGCGGCACGTAGAACAGGCGACCCGCATCGCGCACAAACCGCGTTCGCTCGGCACCCCACCATCCCAACGCCGCGCCAAGCGCCGCCCCGAGCAGCTCCGCGCCCAAGTACTGCGTGGAGCGCAGCGCCAGCGGCAACAGTGCGCAGCCGATCACCGCAAGCAGCACGATGCGAAAAGTCATGCGCTTCGGACTGAGCAGCTGCCGTCCGAAGCTGCGCCGAAACCGGCGGTACACAGCGAAGACCACCAAGGCGGCCAATAGCAGCGGGCCGAATTGCGAAAAGTCCGGTTGCATTTGTTCGATACTAGCAGACATGAGCGCTGCATCCACAGCAAGTGCCGTACGCGGCGAACTCACCCGCGGCGTTGGTCCTTGGGCGGCGACCGCAGTCAACGTCGCCAACATGATCGGCACCGGCGTCTTCCTCAAGACTCGCGTCATGACCTGCAATGTCGGCAGCGCGAAACTCGTGCTCGCGGTTTGGCTGGCGGCCGGATTGTTGTCGCTGGCAGGTACTTTCTCGTACTCGGAGATCGCCGCGATGATGCCGGAGGCGGGCGGCGACTACGTATACCTGCGCCGCGCGTATGGGCGGCTGGTCGGCTTTCTCTATGGATGGATTTGTTTTACCGTCGCTCGCGCCGGATCGCAGGCGGCACTCGCAGTGGGTCTGGCGATCTTCATGAATGTGGCGTTGGGCGGCGCCTTGGACCGATGGCACGCCGCGGGCACCCTCGGCCCGCACTTGAACGGCTTGACCATGGTGGCGCTCGCCGCCATCTGGATCGTGGCGCTCATCAATTGCGCCTCCGTGGCCGCCGGTGGCCGCATGGCCCTTGCGCTCACCATTGCCAAGGTTGGGTTGGTGCTCGGCGTGGGCGTCGGCGCCTTTGTCTTCGCGGCCGGTGACTGGGGCCATTTGACGCAGTCCGGGATATCCGGCACATGTGCAGGCGTGGCGCAGAGCGCGCGCGGCGGCATCGCCGGTTTCGGGGCGGCCATGCTCGGCGCCTTATGGGCCTACGACGGCTGGCAGAATGTCGCGCCGCTCGCGGGTGAGATCAGCAATCCGCAGCGCAACCTGCCGCGCGCCTTTGTCGGCGGCACGCTGATCGTCGCCGCCTTGTATTTGTTCGTCAATATCGCTTACTACTATGCGCTGACACCCGTGGCAATCGCCAGCGTGGCGGTGAACTCGTCGGTGGCCACCGAGGTGTTGAAGAAATTTTTGGGTCCGCTGGCGGTTTCGATGACCGCCGTCGCGTTGATGGTCTCTTCGTTCGGCGCGCTGCATGCCAGCGTACTCGCCAACTCACGCATTCCGTTCGCGATGGCGCGCGACGGTCTGTTCTTTCGCAGCCTCACGCGGCTTTCGCCGCGCAGCAACGTCCCCGTTCGAGCCATCCTCGCGCAAGCCGCTTGGGCCAGCCTGTTGGCGCTTTCCGGCTCCTACGATGCGTTGACCGATTCGGTGATCTTCTCATCGTGGCTGTTCTATGGATTGGTGACCGCGTCGCTATTCATTTTTCGGCGCAAACTCCCCGACGCGGCGCGGCCCTACCGCGCGTTCGGCTATCCTGTGGTACCGATGATTTTTCTGTTGGCGACGGCTGCGTTGCTGATCAATACTTTTGTCGCGGCACCGCACGAGGCTTTTCGCGGCGTAATGCTGCTCGCGGCAGGCGTGCCGTTTTATTGGTATTGGTCGCGCCGCCCATCAAGTGAGGTGTCATGCGAAAATGGTTGATCGCGATCCTGTGCGCGGCGTGGGCCGCGAGCGTCGATGTCTCGGCACAGGGCTTTATCGCGCCTGACAGCGCCGAACCCGGGTCGGTCGAGGAGATCGCGAAGGCCACGACCGAGACACGCTTTCTATCCCCGTGGGTCGCGTATCTCCCGGCCTCCGCCGCTGTGACGTCGCCGCGCGCCTTCTTCGGGCGCATTTCCGGCGCGCCCGGCGAATTGG
>CAYRAC010000196.1:0-7065 GCA_964422045.1 uncultured Steroidobacteraceae bacterium | reverse complement strand
TACGCGGCCGTCATGGTGGTTCCGGCGGACAATTGCGACAAGGCGGTAATACCGGCGGTGCCGATGTAGATGCTGCCGTTGATGGTGAATATCGTGTTCGGCTTACTGAACAGGCTCAGCGATCCGAGGCTGTTGATCTCATCGTAGAATGGGCGCACGTACAGCGTATAAGTGCCCAGGCCAACACTTGAGTTGATCAAGGGGCCGCGCACGCGAATGAGCTTGGTATCGGCTGGCTTGATGCCGACCGTCATGTACGGATTTACCGTGACGACCGGCACGGCGGCGCTCGTATCCACCTGATTCGATGCGGCAAGATTGAAGTCGATGGCCAGGGGCACGGCGCTCGTCGATGCGGGCGTCGGTGTAATGACCAAGGGATTGCTCGGATCTAGATTCACCGTCACCGTTATCGTCGTCACGGCTGCGTGTGCGGTATTCTGGACCGTGGCGCGCTTCGACACACCGTTGACGAGAACGGATATGACGGCATCGGTGTAGTCGAGCGTGATGGTCGCCGAGGTGTAGGTATCGTTCGGCACATTCGCCGCGGCCCACAATTCCGAAATGTTTCCAAGCTTGGTGAAATCGACGGTTTCGACCGTCCCTAGTGCGGTTACGACGCCGTTGGCCGCGCCGGTCAGAGTCACGGAATCGACGTTGACGGTGTAAGTGGTGAAATCGCCCGGCTCATCGGTGAGCGTGACCCAGGCGATGCCGTAGCCGATGTTGTAGTTATTGTGATGGCAGCCGGCCAGGACCAGGACCAGGACCGCGCATAGCAACGCGCTCAATGATTTGCGCGCGTATCGATCAATCAGTGAGTGCACTACAGCTTCCAATATGGTGGGGTTGGGAGGATTTAGGCTGCGTAGAATAATGACTTTCGAGAGCGGGCGCGCAGCAAAGTTCCATTTCGGCCCGTCAACGGCCGGCCGGACGCGGCACTTGCTGGGTGATGCAATGAATGTTACCCCCGCCCAACAGCACCTCGCGGCTTGCGACTCCAAGCACCTTGCGCGTCGGGAATAAGCGCTGCAGCGCGCGCTTCGCCGCCCGGTCGTGGCGCTTGTCGTACAGCGGCATGACCACGCATTTATTCGCGATATAGAAATTGATGTACGACGCCGGCAAGCGGTCGCCCGCTTTGCGTGGCCGGCTGCCGGCGCGCGGGTCGATGCCCGCCGCCTCTTCGGCGGTCATGTAGAGCGGGCCCGGCTGATGGATTTTGTGAATCGTGAGCGCTCGACCGCGCGCGTCGCGCGCCTTGCTCAAGCGCCGCAATGCATCCTCGGAAATCTCGCATTGCGGGTCTTTTCGATCCGAAGTCCAGGTGAGCGCAACATGTCCGGGTGCCGTGAAACAAGCCAGTTCATCGATGTGTCCGCCGGTTTCATCGAGATGCACGCCCCGGCCCAGCCAGATGACGCAGCGGATGCCGAGATAGCGCCGCAACTGTTCCTCGACGTCGGCCCGAGTGAGCGTCGGATTGCGGTTCGGATTGAGCAGACATTCTTCGGTCGTCAGACACGTACCCTGGCCATCCACATGGATCGCGCCGCCCTCGAGCACGAAAGAGGTGCGGTATCGGTCCGCGGCTTCGATTTCGAGCACCTTGTGCGCGACCTCATCGTCGCGATCCCACGGGAAGTACAATCCGCCGTGCAGGCCGCCCCAGGCGTTGAAGGTCCAATCGACGCCGCGGCGCCTGCCCTTGGCATCGATGACGAAAGTGGGTCCGGTGTCGCGAATCCAGGCGTCATTGCTGCTGATCTCGACGACGCGCACCGCGCGCGGCAGACGCGCGCGCGCGTTTTGGAATTGCGCTGCCGAGACGCCCACGGTCACAGGCTCGCCGCTCGCGATCGCGGCCGCGATTTGTGCGAACACCGCTTGCGCTGGTTTGGCGCCCGAGCGCCAATTGTCCGGGCGCTCCGGCCATAGCATCCAACAACCTGCATGGCGTTCGAATTCCGCAGGCATGCGGAAACCGTCCTTCGCGGGGGTCGAGGTGAGTGTGCGCAATGCGTGTCTCCGGTCGCGCATGCTAGCATTGCAGCCGACTTCACAGGAGCGATGAATGTCAGACGCAAAGCCGGTGCATGTGCAGATCCCCGCCGGGGGCGAGAAAATCACCATCTCGAACGGCAAGTTGCACGTGCCGGAACAACCCATCATTCCGTTCATCGAGGGCGACGGCACCGGCCGAGATATCTGGCGCGCGAGCGTGCGGGTATTCGATGCCGCCGTACAAAAAGCCTATGGGGATAAGCGCAAGATTCACTGGATGGAGGTGTTCGCCGGCGAAAAGGCCAACCGAACCTACAACACGTGGTTGCCGGATGAGACGGTCGCCGCCTGCCGCAACTATTTGATCTCGATCAAGGGCCCGTTGACCACTCCGGTGGGCGGCGGGATTCGCTCGCTCAATGTGGCGCTGCGCCAATTGCTGGATTTATACGTTTGCCTGCGGCCCGTGCGCTGGTTTCGCGGGGTTCCCTCGCCGGTCAAGGCGCCGGAGAAGGTCGACATGGTTATTTTTCGCGAGAATACCGAAGACATTTATGCCGGAATCGAGTTCGAGGCCGGCTCGGCCGACGCCAAGAAGTTCCTTGAGCTCTTCAAGCAGAATTTTCCGAAGCAGTACGCCAAGATCCGCTTTCCCGACAGCTCCGGCATTGGCCTGAAACCAGCCTCGAAGGAAGGCACGGATCGGCTGTTCCGTGCAACGGTCGCCTACGCGATTGCCAATAAACGCAAGAGCGTCACGATCGTGCACAAGGGCAACATCATGAAATTCACCGAGGGTGCATTTCGAAATTGGTGTTACAGCCTTGCGGAGAAGGAATTTCCCGCCGACGTGTTCACCTGGGAACAATGGGAGCGGATCAAGGCGGCCAAAGGCGATAAAGAAGCCAACGCCCAGATGGAGGCCGCCAAGCAGGCGGGCAAGATCATCATCAAAGATGCAATCGCAGATATCACGCTGCAACAGGTGCTGACGCGCCCGGATGAATTCGACGTGGTCGCGACCATGAATCTGAACGGTGACTATTTGTCCGATGCCTTGGCCGCCCAGGTCGGCGGCATCGGCATCGCGCCGGGCGGCAATATCAACTATTTGACCGGCCACGCGGTGTTCGAAGCCACGCACGGAACCGCCCCGAAGTACGCGGATCTCGACAAGGTCAATCCTGGGTCGGTCATCCTATCGGGCGAAATGATGTTGCGCTATATGGGATGGCTCGAAGCGGCCGACGCCATTATCGGCGCCATGGACAAGACGATCGCCCAGAAGACGGTAACCTACGATTTCGCGCGCTTGATGGAGGGTGCTAGAGAGGTCAAGTGCAGTGAGTTCGGCGATATCCTGATTCGCAATCTCTGACCGGCTAGCGCACCGCGTGCGCGAGCTTGAGATGGCTCGGCTGCATCGAGCGCTGCTTCAGCACATCGAAGGCGGCGATCCGGTACGCTTCGGTCATGGTCGGAAAGTTGAATATCTGTTCGATGAAGAAGTCGGCCGTCGCGCCGGCGGCGATCGCCGCTTGACCGAGGTGTACGAGTTCGGTGGCACCCTCTCCGATCACCTGCACGCCTAGAACCCGTCCGGTGCTGCGGTCGCACAGCAGCGTCAGGAATCCGCTCGGCTCGCCGGCGATATGTGCGCGCGCAACTTCGCTGAAATCGGCGCGACCGACGATCAAGTCCATTTTCTTTGCCGCCGCCTCGGTCTGCGTGACGCCGACGCAGGCGATCTCCGGAATGGTGTATACGCCGCTCGGCACCAGGCTGGCGGCGGCCGGCGGCGGCAGCCCGAGCGCCGCGAGCGCGGCGCGGCGGCCCTGATCGGCGGCAGCGCACGCCAATGCCGGCGGTCCGATGGCATCGCCGGCAGCGAATATGCCGGGAATGTTGGTTTCGAAGCGCGCGTCGACTTGCACGTGCCCGCGGCTGTTGATCGCAAGTTGCAGCCGATCGAGGCCGATTCCGTCCAAATTGGCAACGCGGCCGAACGCGGCGAACACGATGTCGGCGCGCAGCACGTCGGTGCCGCGTAACTGCACTTCGACTTGCGAGAAACCATCGAATCTTGCGCCCGCAACCTCGGCGCCGCCGAGGTAGCGTCCGCCCATCGCCTGGAACCCCGCGAGAAATCCCGCGCGCAGCGCCGGGTCGAGAAATCCCAGCGGCTCGGGCGCCTTGTCGAGCATCGTAACCGCACAACCCAATGCCGCAAAAATGGAGGCGTATTCGCAAGCGATCACGCCGCTGCCGAGCACCGCCATGGAGCGAGGTATATAGGGCAAACTTAAGATCGAATCGCTGTCGAGGATGTGCTCATGATCCACTTCGACCGCCGGCACATGCCGCGGCCGCGATCCGGTCGCCAGCAGTACGCGCGCAGCACGCAGGGTAATCCGCGACCCGTCCAAGCGCTGCACCTCGATGCAGTTCGCGTCCCTAAACACCCCGTGGCCGCGGATGAGTTCGACATGGTTGCGCGCGAGTTGCGCCTGCAAGTAGCGGTCCTGAGCGGCGATCACGATATCGACGCCATGCAGCAACGCCGACAACGGCGCATCGCCGCGCAACTCCACCGCCAAGGAGGATGCGCTGCCCTGCATGCGTCGATAGCGCAGCGCCTGCTCGCGCAGCGCCTTGCTCGGAATCGTTCCGGACAGCAGGCACGAGCCGCCGACTTGCGCCTCGCGTTCGATGATGGCGGCGCGAAACCCCGCCTTGGCCGCCTGAATCGCTGCTTTCTGGCCGGCGGGACCCGATCCCACGCACAGAAAATCGAACGACTCCTGCGCCACGTTACATGCCTGCCAGGTCGCGCAGTTGATCGCGTTTGGCCAGCATGCGCTGACGCGCGTCCGGGAACACGCCCAGCTTTTCGAATACCGGGCTCTCGATCACCACATCTTCGGTCAGCAATTGCGGGTGCATGGTATGAGTGGCCAAGAGGTGCGCCGCGTGCACGGTCCCTGCAAGATCGCTGTGCTCCGATTCGCGGTAGTTGCGCCAGTCGCTGGCGCCGGCTTGCACGTCTTTCGGCAGCAGCCAGTTGTCCATCAACAGGCGGCCGAAGGACGGCTCGAATTCGACCACGAGGTTGGCGAACGTGCGCGCGTCCATGACCGTGCGCTTCTCCAATTCGAAGCGCGACAGAATCTTGAGCGCGAGCGCCGCCCCGGTTCGATGCATCAAGGCGGCGAGATACGCGCTTTCAACCTGCTTGCGGCGTTCGCGGGCGATTTCCTTTGCCCACAAGCCCGCCAACGAAGCCTCGCGCCACAAATCCTCGGACTCGGGTTCGTGTCCGGGGGCGACGAATACTTCGCCGCGCAGCATCACCGCCATCGCAATGTTGCGCACTTCCGCAACCCCGAGCCAGGACACTGCCTGCTGCAATGAGACGATGGCGCTTCGCGGCCGTAACGCCGGAGAATTGGCGACCCGCATCAGTTCGCCGGCCAATGACGGATCGGATTGGATCAATTTTGCCAAGCGGGCGGCATCGGTCGCCTCCTGGGCCGTGAGCTGCGCGAGCTGCGCGCAGACCCGCGGCAGGGGTCCGATGGTCTGCGGGCCGGCCAGCGATTCGCTCAAATAGTCGCGTGCCACTTGGGGATGCAAGGCGGAAAGAACTACAGCCGATTCGAGACCCACGGACTACCCCTCGTTTGCACGTCAACCTGTTAGATCGGCACGAGCCGAGGATGCTTTAGGGGAACATGTTAAGTTAAATGAATGCCTTGGCCAGGGCTTGGGCCAAATCCTCGATCAGATCCGCCGCATCTTCGAGGCCGATTGACAGGCGAACGGTGCCGCGGCCGATCAGAGCGGCGGCACGCTGCTCCGGCGTGTACTCGTTGGGCCCAAGCAGCTGCGGCGGCATCACCAACGACTCCGCCGAGCCGACGCTGGCCGAGATCGAAAAATACTGCAGCGCCTCAGCGAATCGAGCGCCCTGCTCGACACCGCCGCGAAGCTCGAGAGTCACCACGGTGCCGAAATCGCGCATCTGCCGGCGTGCCAGCTGATGCTGCGGATGAGTCGCGAGCCCCGGATAATGGACGCTGCTCACGCGCGGATGGCTGTTGAGAAATTCGCTCACCGCCATCGCATTGGCACACTGACGCTCGTACCGCAAAAAATACGTGCGCATGCCGCGCTGAATCAGAAAAGCGGCGTGCGGATCGAGCGTCGGGCCCATCGACACGATGTCCTTGCGCATCTCGGCGATCAGCGGCGCGCGCGCGATGATGGCGCCGCCCATCACATCGCCATGGCCGGACGCGTACTTCGTCAGGCTGTGCAGATAAATATCGATGTCATAGGCGCCGTGGTTGTGAAATCCGGCGAATGTATTGTCGAGCACCGTCAGGGCCCCGGCGCGCCGCGCGTGCCGCGTCAGGTGTTCGATATCGGCGATCTTGGTGACCGGATTGGTCGGGCTTTCGAACACCACCAGGCGCGTTGGTTTGCCGAGCAACACGCGCTCGATGCCCGCGAGATCTTCGATCGACAACAGCGTATGCGTGACGCCGAACTTCGCGAGCAGATGCTGCACGATATAGCGCGTCGGGCCGTACGACTCGACGAAGGCAAGAACGTGGTCACCTTGCTTGCATAGGGCCAGCAGGCTCGCAGCGATCGTTGCAACGCCCGACCCCGTCAGCAAACAGTCGTCTCTGCCCTGCAACTGCGCGAGCAACAGCTGCAGTTGCAGCAGCGTCGGGTTCGCCGATCGCGAGTAGAAGAACCCATCGCGCTCGCCGCGCAGGTAGCGCAACGTCTCGCCGGTATCGTCGAAAGAGAACTTGACCGACTGGTAGATCGGCGCCACCAATGGACGATTGTCGGCGGGCACCGGCACGGCGGGCGGATGGTTGACCAGCGTGTTGTGTTTCATGCCCTCAAGATAGTCGAGCGCGGCGCACATTGAAAGTTCACCGATCGGCGCCGCCGCTCGGCACGGTTGCGGCAGCGGCGCTCAGGGGGCGAGGTATCGATCCAACTCGGCGTTGATGGCGACCGCGGAATCGAACAAGGGTT
>CAYRAC010000195.1:0-7065 GCA_964422045.1 uncultured Steroidobacteraceae bacterium | reverse complement strand
TCGTAAGACGATTTACGTATTTGTATTCGAGGAAAGCCCGCCGGCGGATGCGCTGAGGGATTCCAAAAAATCCTGTTACGCGTGCCTTGCAGTGTGTCTGAAAGCAGGAAAAAATCCCAGGTTGCGACGCCGTATTTCGATGAAATCGGGCGACGCGGCGCGCGCGCCCGGTGATTTGTTAGACTCATGTTCATGAATCGAGTGTCGCCACGAGTCAGGCCCTTGCGTTTTCGAACGCTGGCGTTGTCATCCGCGCGGCCGCCTGCCTTCCCCGCCGCCACTGCGCCCTCCCGCGCAGTAAATGCGTAACCACGCTGACCGCGGGCGTCGCCGCTTCATCCAGAGTTTGGGTCTGGGCGGCGCCGCCGCCGCGTTTGGGCTGCTGCCCTGCGCTTCGCGCAGCCGCGCCGCGACGAGCGCAGCGCCGCTGAGCGGCACCGAATTCGATTTGACCTTGAGCGAGATTCGGTTGAACGTTCGGGGCGAATCGCGCCCGGCCACCGCGGTCAATGGCAGCGTACCCGGACCCACCTTGCACTGGCGCGAAGGCACGACCGTGACGCTGCGTGTGCACAACGCCCTGCGCACGCCGAGTTCGATCCATTGGCACGGAATCGTCTTGCCCTTCGAAATGGACGGCGTGCCCGGGATCAGCTTCGAAGGGATCGCGCCCGGCGAGACCTTTACCTATCGCTTCCCGGTACGCCAAAGCGGCACGTACTGGTATCACAGTCACACGCGCTTTCAGCAGCAGACGGGTCTGTATGGCGCGATCGTGATCGAACCGGCGGGCGGTGAACCCATCCGCGCGCACCGCGATCACGTGCTGCTGTTGAGCGATTGGACGGACGAAGATCCGGAACATGTCTATACGGCACTCAAGCAAATGAGCGACTTTTATAATTTTCAGTTGCCGAGCGTTGCGGATTTCGCCCGCGACAGCCGTTCGATGGGCGCTCGGGAGGCGCTCGCCAAGCGCCGCATGTGGAACGAGATGCGTATGAATCCCACCGATCTCGGCGATGTATCGGGCGCGACGTACACGTATCTCGTCAACGGCGCTTCTGCGGCGGCAAATTGGACCGCATTGGCCATGCCCGGCGAGCGCGTGCGGCTGCGGTTGATCAACGGATCCTCTTCCACATTCTTCGATGTGCGCATTCCGGGACTGCCAATGACCGTCATCAGCGCGGATGGCCAGGCGGTCGACCCGGTGACGGTCGAGGAAATTCGCATCGGTGCGGCCGAGAGCTACGATGTGCTCATCGAGCCCACCGAGGATCGCGCCTGTACGATTTTTGCGCAGTCCATGGATCGAACCGGTTTCGCACGAGCCACGCTCGCACCGCGCGCGGGGATGGAGGCGGCGGTGCCGGAACTCGATCCGAAGTCATGGCTCAGCGCAGGCGACTTAGGGTTGCGCGACATGTCCGGGATGTCCGGGATGTCAATGAGCGGCGCGCGCAGTTCCAATCCGAGCATCGACATGCGCGTGCCGCAGCCCTCGCGGGCGCTCGACGACCCCGGACCTCGCCTGCGCGGCAACGGGCGGCGCGAATTGACCTATGCGGATCTGCACACCATCGGCGGCTCCCGGGATCCGCGAGCGGCGACGCGCGAGATTCAGCTGCGCTTGACGGGCAACATGCAGCGCTTCATCTGGGGCTTCGATGGCAAGAAATTCTCGGAAGCGGATGCGGTGCATTTCGATCGCGGCGAGCGGCTGCGCATCGTCTTGAGCAACGACACCATAATGGCGCACCCCATCCATCTGCATGGAATGTTTGGCGAACTCGAGGCCGCCAATGGCGATGTGCTGGTACGCAAGCACACCTTCATCGTGCAGCCAGGCAAACAACTGAGCTATCTCGTCACCGCCGACAATCCGGGTCAGTGGGCGTATCACTGCCACCTGCTGTACCACATGATGGCCGGCATGTTTCGCCAGGTAGTGGTGGCATGAGGCGAGCGGGGCGCGCGGCGCTCGGGGCGTTCTGCTGGTTGGCATGTTCGGGTGCTGCGCTCGCCGACGTGCCGGAGGGTGCGATCGCGCATGCGCCCGATGCGGCGCTGGAGCGCCCCGCGGCGAGCCAGCAAGTCACGCCGTCGATGATGCCGGGCATGGACATGGACGACGCCACGAATCAGCATTTTGTCTGGCTCGAGAATCTCGAGGCCGTGGCGGGAACCGTGCACGGTGGTGCGTGGGACGCGCAGGCGTGGTTTGGCGGCGATTTGCACAAGCTATGGCTGAAGAGCGAAGGCGACTCTCTCGACGGCCGCAACCAACAAGCCAAACTCGAGGCGCTGTGGGATCATGCCGTCCTGCCGCTTTGGGATACTCAACTCGGGTGGCGCCACGACTTTGGCCCGGGACCTTCGCGGGATTGGGCGGCGTTCGGCGTACAGGGGCTGACGCCCTATTGGTTCGATGCCGAAATCACCGGCTATGTGGGTGAGCAAGGTCGCACGGCGGCACGGCTCAAGACCGAGTACGATCTGTTCATCACCCAGCGCCTGGTCTTGAAGCCCGAAATTGAGTTAAATGCCTACGGCAAGCCAGACCGGGAGCGCGCATTGGGCGCTGGATTGGCGCAGGGCCAATTCGAACTGCGCCTGCGCTACGCATTCACGCGACGTGTGGCGCCGTACTTGGGTTACGTCTATGACCGTAAGTTTGCGCAATCCGCGAGCTTGGCGCGCGCAGTGGGAGAGCCTGCGGTCGAACACCGGGCGGTCGCGGGCCTCGCGTTTTTCTTCTAATTCGTCGAACGAAACATGAATTCAAAAGCTCCGCCATTGGCAGGCATGACCGTCCTCGATTTCTCGCATGCGCTCGCGGGTCCCTACAGCACCATGTTGATGGCGGCCTACGGTGCGCGGGTGATCAAAATCGAGAGCCCCGAGGGCGGCGATATCGGGCGCGCGTGGGGTCCGCCGTTTCAAGGCGATGACGCCGCCTATTTCGTCGGGATTAACAGCGGTAAACAGAGCGTCGCGATCGATCTGAAGAGCTCCGCGGGTCGCGACATCTGCCGCAATCTGGCGTTGCAGGCGGACATCGTGGTCGAGAACTTCAGGCCCGGCACCATGCAGCGCTTGGGACTGTGCTTCGAATCGCTGTCGGCGATCAATCCGCGTTTGATTTATGTGTCGATCTCGGGATATGGACAGACGGGGCCGCGAACACTCGAACCCGCAATGGATCTCATCATCCAGTCTGCCTCGGGCCTCATGAGCATTACCGGGACGAGGGCGGGCGAAACCGTGAAGACCGGGCACTCGATCGCCGATATCAGCGCCGGGCTGTTCGCAGTGATTGGCGCGTTGCTGGCGATTGAAGCGCGCCATCGCACCGGCCGCGGTCAACTGGTGGATGTGTCGATGATGGATGCCGTCATGTCGACCATGATCCCAAACTTCGCGCGCTACCTCGCATCGGGCGTGATCCCGGGCCCGCTGGGTACGCTCTTCGAGAGCATCGTGCCGTATCGCAACTATCGATGTGCCGACCGCGAGATCACGATCGCGGTGGCCAGCGATAAACTTTGGCAGCACTTTTGCGAGGCGATCGGGCGGGCGGATCTGTCGACTCATCCGGACTACAACGCCAACGCATTGCGCGTGCGGAACCGGGCCACGCTCGAGCCGATCCTGGAAGCAATATTCCGATCCGAATCCGCGGCACACTGGGTGGCTCAATTGTCGAAGCACGGTGTTCCCGCAACCCTCGTGCGAAATCTCAAGGAAGTCATCGACGACCAACAGACTGCGGCGCGCGATATGACCGTAACGGTGCAGCATTCCGCGGCGGGTGCAATACCCGTGCTGGGCGTTCCGGTGCAGCTGTCCGCTACGCCAGGCCGGATCACGGGCGCCGCGCCGCTGTTGGGCGCCGACACTCAAGCGGTACTCGCCGAGCTTCGCGACGGAATTTAACGGCGCCGCCGGAGTTGCGCCGTGCTACGCATATTGCGCCTCGCCGTTGCCGAAGGACCAATTCTCCTTCTGCACTTCGACGAGGCTGATCAATACGTCTTCGCGCCGCAGCCGCAAGTCTTGCTGAAGTCCGTCCGCCAGCGCCTTATAAAAACTACGCTTGGCGTCGAGCGTGCGGCCGGCATTCAAAGTGACCTGTACGAACACGCACTCGTCGGAGCGCTCAATACCCAAGTACGTGCGATCGAATTGCATGCCGGGAGCGGCATGTTCGGTGATCACTTGGAAGCGATCGTTTTCCGGCACATTGAGAGTCTCGCGCATTGCGCGATACACGATTTGTCCGATCCGTTCGCGATACGCGGCCGGTTTGCCGATCTGCAAATCTATTCTCACGAGTGGCATGGCATTCTCCTTGCGTTGTATGTCAAACTAAAGCAGCAGTTGACTCGATGCAAACGTTCGAGGACCCGTAGAATTCGCGAAGCGCCGGCCGTGTGCCGGCGTTTCGCGTTTTGATCCAGGAGAATATTATGTCCAATCGACACGAAGTCACGAGTTGGCTATCGCGGTTCGCTGCGATGAGCCTCATTCTCGCAGCGGCTGCCGGATCCGCGCGGCTCGCACGGGCGGACACCGTGGTGGACGCGGCGTTCGGCGACAGCACCTTCGGCACGATCGATCTGACGACGGGGGCCGTTACCCCGCTGGGCAAATCTGGGGTAACTCTCGCCGGCTTGGCATTGCAAAGCTCGACGCTGTACGCGGCGGGTTTTTTGGGTGGTGTGGATTCGCTGTATTCGGTCAATCCTGCGAACGGTGCGCTGAGCGCAATCGGTTCAACGGGTGTGTCGATCAACGATTTCGGCGCGACCAGCAGCGGCTTGTATGCCCTCGATGGCAACGGAAATCTCTACTCCGTCAGTGCAACTACCGGCGCTGCCACGCTGGTCGGGTCGACGGGATTGAACATCAATCAGTACTGGGACTCGCTGTCGACTAATTCGAGCACGCTGTACTTCAACAACGGGGCAACTCTCTATACCTTGAATACGACCACCGGCAAGGCGACGGCGATCGGCACCGACGCCGGCGGGGCGCAAATGGGCGCGCTGCTTTTTTTGAACGGGGTGTTGTACGGGGGTCAGAACCCGCTTCCGGGCGCGGCCGTCACAACGGGCTCAGTCGACACCTTGAACACCGCGACGGGCGCAGCCACGATTGTGCCCGGCTCGAAGCCGGTCGCCGGCTCATTCTTCGGTCTCGCACCCATCCCTGTGCCCTTGCCGGCGGCCGCCTGGCTGATGATCTCGGCGCTCGGCGCACTGGGCACCTTGGCACGGCGACGCGAGGCGCCGTAAAGTTCGCGACGGACCCGTGAAACGCCGGCCATGCGCCGGCGTTTTGCATTTTGGGTTAGTCTCTGCCGTTACTTTTCGTTGGGAGCAGAGGATGAGAGCATTCGCACCGGCAATTTTCCTAGGTCCCGCGCTCGCGTTCATGTCGGCGGTGTGGGCGGCGCCGGATCCCGCCACCGAGCTCGGTCTGCCGGCGAAGGTCGCCGCCAGCCTGCATGGAATCGACGCCGAGCACATTCGCGCGCATGTGCGCTTTCTGGCGGACGATTTGCTCGAGGGCCGCGGGACGGGCGCGCGCGGCGGCGATATCGCGGCCAACTATATTGCAACCCAGTTCGCGCTCGATGGACTTAAGCCGGCCGGGGACCAGGGCGGCTATCTGCAAAACGTCCGCTTCACCGGCGTGCATACGCTGCCGGCGAGCAGCGCCTCCCTGCAGCCGGCGCAGGGCAAGGCACTCGATCTGAAGCTTGCCGACGATTACGTGGTCGCCAATCAAACCCAGACCGAGAAGGCCGATATCGACGCGCCCATCGTCTTCGTGGGCTATGGCATCGAAGCACCCGAATACCACTGGAACGATTTTGCGGGTGTCGACGTCAAGGGCAAGGTCGTTCTGGTGATCGTCAATGAGCCGCCGTCGAAGGATCCGAAGTTCTTCAATGGGGAAGCCCTGACCTACTACGGACGCTGGATGTATAAATTCGAGGAGGCTGCAAGGAAAGGCGCGCTCGGCGCGCTCATCATCCATCGCACCGATCTTGCCAGCTACGGCTGGAACGTGGTGCGCAGTTCCTGGAGCAACGAACAGGTTTATCTGGCCGACGACAAGGACCCCAAGCTCAAAGCGGCGGCGTGGATACAGTTGGACGTGGCGCGGCAGTTGTTCGGCTACTCGAACCTCAAGCTGGATGAGATGATCGCAAGCGCGGGCACGCCTGGATTCAAAGCACGCGAATTACCGGTGCGGTTCAAAGCGCACATCGTCAGTGAGATCCGCAAATTCCAGTCCGCGAATGTGCTCGGCTTGTTGCCGGGCACCGATGCCGGCGCAACACAAGCCGTGGTCTATTCGGCGCATTACGATCATCTCGGCATCGATCCCGCCATGAGCGGCGACAACATCTACAACGGCGCTGTGGACAACGGCACCGGCGTCGGGATGTTGCTGGAGCTGGCGCACGCCTTTGCGACCTCGCAGGCCCGGCCGCCGCATCCGGTGTTGTTTGCCGCGGTGACCGCCGAGGAAAAGGGCTTGCTCGGGTCGAATTACCTCGGCAAGCATCTGCCGATCCCGGCAGCGCGCATCGCGCTCGGTCTGAATTTCGATGCGATACCGCCGATCGGTGTTCCCGAGTCGATCAGCGTGACGGGTGCGGAACGCACCTCGTTCTACCCCATCGTCGAGAAGACGGCCAAAGCCTTCGGCTTCGACATTCAACCGGACGCCGAACCCGGCGCGGGCCACTACTACCGGTCGGATCACTTCAGTCTGGCGCGCGCCGGGGTTCCGGCGTTTTCGATCAACACCGGCGTGAAGTTTGCCGGGCATACGGCCGAATGGGGCAAGGCGCAACGCGACGATTACACGGCAAAGCATTACCACAACCCAAGCGACGAGTATTCGCCGTCCATGGATTTCTCGAGCAACGCGGCGCTTGCCAAATTCGGTTTCGCATTGGGTTGGGAGGCGTTGCTCGCGAAGGGCACGGTCAACTGGCTGCCGGGGGATGAGTTCGAGGCGACCCGCTTAACTAGCGGCGTCGCA
>CAYRAC010000194.1:1069-7067 GCA_964422045.1 uncultured Steroidobacteraceae bacterium | reverse complement strand
CCTGATCTTTCCAATCATCGCCTTGTCGCCCGCGATCACCATTGCGATGTCGATGTTGTTTCTCAAGGAACGCGTGACGAAGGTGGGCGCGCTTGGCGCAGCGCTGGCCCTGATCGCGCTGCCGCTGTTCAATTACTCCCCGGGCGGCGATGTGGCAGCAAACGGACTTGAGGGCGTGACGTGGTTCATCTATGCGTTGATCATTCTGCTTGCATGGGGAGTGCAGGCCTATTTCATGAAGCTCGCCAATGCCTCCATGAATGCCGAGAATATTTTTTTGTATATGACCGTCACGGGCCTCGCCCTGGTTCCGGTGGCACTGTGGATGACCGACTTCAGGCAACCGATCGAATATGGGTGGCAGGGGCCGGGGCTCGCCGCGATCACGCAGATCTTGAACGCGGTGGGTGCCCTGACGCTGGTTTACGCCTTTCGCTACGGCCGGGCGCTGGTGGTCGCGCCGCTGGCCAATGCCGGCGCGCCGATGATCACGGCAATTGTCTCGATGATCGTGCTCGACGTCATGCCGAACCCGATCACCGTGCTCGCCATCGCACTGGCCGTGCTCGCCGCGGCGCTTCTCGCCCTCGAACCGGAAGAGAAGCTCATCGAGCAACCCGTATGAAGACGATGTTGGATTTGGTCGGCCGGCACAAGTCCGGCGCCCCGGTGGGCGTCTACTCCGTGTGCTCCGCGCATCCCATGGTGATCGAGGCCGCGCTGCGGCTTGCGCGCCGCACCGGCGGTGTTGCGTTGGTCGAAGCCACCTCGAATCAAGTGAACCAGGATGGCGGCTACACCGGCATGCGGCCCGCGATGTTTCACGAGCGGGTCCAGGCACTCGCGAACGCCGTCGGCCTGCCGCACGAGCGGGTGGTGCTGGGCGGCGATCATTTGGGTCCCAATTGCTGGCAAGGCTTAGCGTCGGCAACGGCCCTGCAAAAGGCCACCGTGATGGTGGCGGACTACGTGGCGGCGGGCTTTCGCAAAATCCATCTGGATTGTTCCATGTCCTGCGCCGACGATCCGCGAACCTTGGGCGATGAGTTGATCGCGGACCGCACGGCCGCGCTCTGCGAGATCACCGAGGCCGCATGGCGCAGCGCCGGGGGCGAGGCTCCGGTGTACATCATCGGTTCCGAAGTACCGGTCCCGGGCGGAGCTCACGAGACTCTGCAGGAACTCGCGGTCACGACTCCCGAGGCGGCGCGCGCGACTATCGAGGCGCATCGCCGTGCGTTTGCGCGCCACGGTGTCGAGGCGGCGTGGGGCCGCGTGGTGGGGCTCGTCGTGCAGCCCGGGGTCGAGTTCGACCATCATCAAGTGATCGACTATGACCGCTGCAAGGCGGCGGCGTTGAGCCGCAGCATCGAAGCGGTGACTGGCATGGTGTTCGAGGCGCATTCCACCGATTATCAAACGGCCGGCGCCCTCGCGGCCTTGGTGCAGGATCACTTCGCCATTCTCAAGGTGGGCCCGGGCGCGACATTCGCGCTGCGCGAAGCCCTTTGGGCCCTGTCGGACATCGCATTGGAATTGAACCTGATGCCGGATGCGTCGCTCAAGGATACGATGATCGAGGAGATGAGACGCAACCCCCGCCACTGGAGCGGCTATTACATGGACCGAGAGCGGCAGGATTTCGACCTGCAGTTCAGCTTGAGCGACCGCATCAGGTACTACTGGAGCTCGCCCGTGGTCGAGCGGGCGTGTACGCAGCTCCTCAAGCGCCTTGCGGCCAGCCGCGTTCCCCTGACGCTGATCAGCCAGTATCTGCCGGTGCAGTACACCGCAATCCGCGAGGGGCGCTTGACAAGCGATCCGCGCGCGCTGGTTCTGGACGCCGTCGAGCAGGTGCTGCGTCACTACGACTACGCATGCCGGCCTGCAGGTGCCACCGGCAGCGCCGTCACGGATCGAGGACACGAATGAACTATCTGGCACACCCGCTGGCCGAACTCGAAACGGCGGGCGGGATTTGGACGGCGCGCGAAATCCAACAGCAACCGGCGGTGTGGGCGGACATCGAGCGCCTGATGATGCACGAGGCCGCCGCGTTGCGGGCTTTTCTCGATCCGCTGCTCGAGCGGCAGGACTTGCGTATCGTATTGACCGGAGCCGGCACATCGGCCTTCGTCGGCGAGTGCCTGGCACCGGCGCTGAAACGCCGCACGCAGCGACGCGTGGACGCCGTGGCGACTACCGACTTGGTGGAATCGCCCGGCAGCTGGTTGGAGCGCAGCGTGCCGACGCTGTTGGTCTCGTTCGCCCGCTCGGGCAACAGCCCGGAAAGCGTCGCGGTGCTCACCCTGGCCGAGCAAGGCGTGACGGACTGTCATCACCTCATCGTCACCTGCAACGGCGAGGGTAATCTGTATCGGCAGGGGCAGCGGCAGCGCAACGCGCATGTCGTGCTGCTGCCGGAGCAGACCAACGACCGCGGCTTCGCGATGACGTCGAGCTTCACGGGCATGATGCTCGCCGCGGCGCTGGCGTTCGATCTGTTGCCGCAAGATCGCGCGGCCACGCTCGCCGGCTTTGCCTCCCCTGTGCTCGATGCGGGTCAGCTCGTAGTCTCGAACCTGGTGCGCTCGGGCTTCGAGCGGGTGGTGTACCTCGGCAGCCTGGAATTGAATGGTCTGGCGCGCGAGGCCGCGCTCAAGATGCTCGAACTCAGCGACGGCAACATTGTCGCCGTGGCCGAAACTCCCCTAGGCTTTCGCCACGGGCCGAAGACCATCGTCAACGGCAAGACCCTGGTGGTCATGTTCCTCAGCAATGATCCCTATACGCGCCGCTATGAGATGGACCTGCTGCGCGAACTGCGCGCCGACGGCGTCGCCGCACGCGTGGTGGCGCTATACGCCGAGGAGCCGGGCGCTGCGCAGGCCGATGACGCACTGGCAGGGGGCATTGCCGTGCCGGGGTCGCTGGGTGCATCCAGTCTGGCGCTGTGCTTTCCGTATGCAATGTTTGCGCAGACGCTCGCGTTTCGCCAATCGTTGGCGCTGGGATTGCGGCCGGATACGCCCAATGCACGGGGCGTCGTGAATCGCGTCGTGCAGGGCGTATCGATCTATCCCTGGAATCCGTCTCAGTGAAGATCTTTCTCGGTATCGACGGCGGTGGTACCAAGACAGACTTTCTGTTGATCAACGGGTCGGGGCAGGTGCTCTCATCGCACCGCGGCGGTTCAGCCTATTATCTCGAGACCGGCCTCGATGCGCTTCGGCTCATGCTCACCGCCGGCATCCAGACGACTTTACAGCAAGCCGCGGTGCCGGCCGCCGGCGTGGATTTTGCCTTCATCGGCCTGCCCGCCCATGGCGAGGACAGCGCACTGCTGCCGCGCCTCGACGCCATTGCCGCGGATGTGCTGCCGGCCGCGCGTCATCGCTGCGGCAACGACATGGTGTGCGCCTGGGCGGGCGCCCTTGCGGGCCGCGATGGCATCAATATCGTCGCCGGCACCGGCTCGATCGCCTATGGGGAATTCGAGACACGCGGCGCGCGCGCAGGCGGTTGGGGGGAGCTGTTCAGCGATGAGGGTTCGGCGCATTGGCTTGCGCGCGAGGGGCTGACGCTGTTCTCGCGGATGAGCGATGGGCGCGCGCCGAGAGCGGCTCTCTACGATCTCATCCGCGAGCGCTTTCAATTGCGGGCCGACCTTGACTTGTGCGCCGCCATCTACGGACCACCGAGCCTCGCTCGAAGCGAAGTCGCCGCGCTCGCCCCGCTGGTGGCGCGGGCGGCCCGCGCGGGCGATGCCGCGGCGTACCGCCTGTTCGAGCAGGCGGCGCTCGAACTGGCGGCCATCGTGCATGCCCTACGCGATCGACTCAACGTGCCGGCGCCGCTGCCGCTGCCGGTGTCCTACTCCGGCGGCATGTTTCACTTGGACGGCCTGTTGACGCCGTTGCTCGAAGCGGCGCTCCAGCAAGGCGGACGGCGCTACGACTTCGTGGCGCCGCGGCTGCCGCCCGTGGCGGGCGCCGCCCTGTACGCCGCGAAGCTCGCGGGCGCTGCGCTAAAGCCCGCATTCATCGCCGCTCTCGCGCGTGCGACCGATGGCGGCAAGCGCATGGCCGAGTCGTGAGCCTGCGCGCCGTCCTCGCGTGCGTGTGCTCGCTGGCGGCGGGCGCGGTCCTCGCAGAAAGCGCGTACACCGCGGCGGACTTCGCGCAGGTCCGCAAGTTCGACGCGCATGTCCACGCCAACACCGACGATCGGCGCTTTCTCGACATCGCGGCGAAGGATGGGTTCGAAATTCTATCGATCAACGTCGACTACCCCGACTTTCCATCCCTCGACCGACAGGCTCAGGTGGCGCACAAACTGCAGGCCGCGGACCCACGACGCTTTCATTTCGCCACCACGTTTTCGATGCACGGATTCGGCGGCGCAAGCTGGACGGCGGACACCCTCCGGCACATCGACGCCGAGCTCGCGCAAGGCGCGCTCGCCGTGAAGGTGTGGAAGAACATCGGCATGGTGGAGCGCGATGCGCACGGGCGGCTCATCATGCTCGATGATCGGCGCTTTGACGGCGTGATGAGCCATCTCGAGCGCAACGGCGTGCCGCTGATCGCGCACCAGGCCGAGCCGAAGAACTGCTGGCTGCCGCTCGCGGCCATGACCACGGAGAACGACCGCAGTTATTTTCGCGATCACCCCGAATACCACATGTACTTGCATCCCGAGCAACCAAGCTATCAGAACCTCATCGACGCGCGGGACCGTTTCGTCGCAAGGCATCCGACGCTCACCTTCGTCGGCGCACATCTCGCGAGTCTCGAGTGGAGCGTCGATGAACTGGCAAAATTCTTCGACACGTATCCGAATGCGACGGCGGATCTGGCGGCACGCATGACCCAGGTTCAGTATCAATCCAAGTCGGACCCCGACAAGGTGCGGCGCTTCTTCCTCAAGTACCAGGACCGGCTGCTTTACGGAACCGACCTCACCTTAAATCCGCCGGACCCGCGCGAACGCGCGCAAAACCCGCCGCTGGATCCCGCGCAATTTGCCGCCGAGGCCGACGCCTTCTGGCGGTCGGACTGGCTCTACCTGGCGACTTCGGAGGTGCAGCCCATCGACGCCATCAAGGCGCAGGTCAAAGGGCTGGGGTTGCCGAGGCCGGTGATCGACAAGATCTACTATGCCAACGCCTCCCGGGTGTTCGGGAACCGATTGCGCTAGTCCGCGCCGCGAGGGCTGATCGCATAGCGGCGCTCTTGCTGGCATACTTTTGGTCGGTGGATTGACGTTGATAAACAGGGAGTAGTTATATGCGTCTTCCCGCAGTAGGTGCGCTGTCGCCGACTCTGATCGCTCTTATCCTGGCGCTGGCGGCATTTCCCGCTCGAGCAGACCTTTACTCGGCGGACGTGGCATACAAAAAAGGAGATTTCGCGACCGCGTTTCAACAATTCAAGGAACTGGCTGAATTGGGACAGCCGCAAGCGCAGTTTGATTTGGCCATTATGTACGCTCGTGGCGAGGGCGTTAACGCAAGTAATGTTTATGCGCATGCATGGGCCTCGTTGGCCGGCCAGAACGGGAATTCGAAGGGAGCGGCGCTCGCACAGCAATTGGAGCCAGATCTAACGCCCAACTCGCTGAAGTTTTCCGCCGATATTCAATCGAAGTACAGCCAGGCGGCCCTCAACGCACGGCTCATGCCGCATTTTTTCAAGGATAAAGAATATGAGGATCGCGATCCGGTGCACCCGTCAAAGCCCTTTATCCCGCAATACCCGACGGAAGCGGTGCATCGCGGGGTCCAAGGCGAGGTGTATGTGGAGTTTGTCGTGGCGTCCGATGGCCATCCGCGCCTACCGCGCATTTTGTATGCAGTTCCGAGCGGCTATTTCGAAGGCGCCGTCAGAGAAAGCGTGTTGCGTTCCGTGTACTTGCCGGCCAGGATCAATGGCCAACCGATCTCAACGTCGGTGAGCATCATGTACAACTTTACCGTTCCTGGCGTATCGATAAAGGA
>CAYRAC010000194.1:0-1059 GCA_964422045.1 uncultured Steroidobacteraceae bacterium | reverse complement strand
GCTTGGAGCGGCGGGTTCACGACACTGAAGCGAAGGCCGCCGCCGGTGATCCGCAAGCGCAGATGCTCTATGCCATGATGATCGCGGGTCTGCCGCAATTGCACCGAACCTATAATCAGGCGTTACCATGGTTTCTCAAGGCGGCACAATCCGGCGCTCCGTACGCACAGTATCAAATCGGCACGGGCTTGCTTCAAGGACGTGGCTGCCAATGCGATGCGGGCAAAGGCGAGATTTGGCTGCAGAAGGCGGCGCAGGCCGACCAGCCAGATGCCCAAGTCTCGCTTGCTGAATATTTACTCAAGGGCGAACCCACTCAAGAGTCGGTCAAAGGTGCTGTAGTGTGGCTCGAGCGTGGCGCGAAGCAAGGCAATCCTGCGGCCGAGTTAATGCTCGCCGGGATTCTGGCCGCAACTCCAATCCGCGAGATTCGCGACCCGCCCCGTGCTTTGACTTTGGCGGACGGCTTGGAGCATGACTATAAAATAGATCCGAGTTTTTGGGAGATTCGCGCGGCGGCGAATGCGTCGCGCGGCGATTACAAGGCTGCGGTCAAAGCAGAGTCGAAGGCGGTGGACGAAGCTACGCGCCTGGGATGGGACTTGGCACCGTTGCGGCAGCGCCAATCGCTGTATGAAGCTGGGCAATCGTGGGCGGGGAATTTGCTAGCGTTCTAAGTCCGGGAACCCGACGGTCGCCATGTATTACAGCAGCGGAAACTACGAAGCCTTCGCCCGCCCCCGCAAAGCCGCGTCTTTACCGTGATCAGAGAAGATTAAGTTGGCGTCAGAATGTCGATGTCGGTTAATCGCGACGCGGAGATGAAGATTATTCAATCTCAGAACTAGCGTTTATCGCTGAGCGTAGGATCGTTTCGCAGCCGGCCACCATGCCGCCGTATAACTGGAATCGAGCTCTAAACCCAACAGGTGAAAAATGACGAAGATTTCCAAGTATCTCGTATCGGTCGCGATTATTGCGCTGACGCCGCTCGCCGCAATGTCGCAGGTTCTGCCGGGTAAACATCCTGGATACCTGCACTCGCTGAGCGATTTGCGG
>CAYRAC010000193.1:0-7071 GCA_964422045.1 uncultured Steroidobacteraceae bacterium | reverse complement strand
TCGTCGTCGCCCTACAGCAACGTCGATCGCCGCGGCAATCATAGCCGACAGGGCACCCTGTTGCTCGAGGCGGGCACGTTATTGCGCGCGCCGGAAATCGCCGTCGCTGCGTCAGCCGGAATGGCGCGAGTTCGCGTCAGCAGCCAGCCGGCCATCATGGTGGTATCGACCGGCGATGAATTGGTCGAACCGGGCGAACCGATCGCCGATTATCAAGTGCGCCGATCGAACGCCTACGCCGTCGCGGCGACACTGCGCACGCGCGGCTTCGGCCGAGTCGGCGACGATCACGTCCTCGACGATGAGCAATTGATGCTCGACAGATTGGCGCTGCACCTCACCACCCATGAGGTGGTGGTGCTGAGCGGTGGGGTATCGATGGGCAAATTCGACTTGGTGCCGCGAGTGCTCCAGCAATTGGGAGTTCAACAGGTGTTCCACAAGATAGAGCAGCGGCCCGGCAGACCCATGTGGTTCGGCATCGGCTCCCAGGGCCAGGCGGTGTTTGGCTTGCCCGGCAATCCGGTCTCCACCCTAGTCTGTCTGATTCGTTATGTCATTCCGGCCATCGCCGAAGCCATGGGCACCAAGCGTGTCGCTCCCGAACGCCTCGCCTTGGCGGCCCCCGTCACATTCCAGCCGGCGCTTACGTTTTTCTTGCCGGTGGCGATCGAACACGACGATTGGGGCCGGCCCTGGGCGAATCCGCGAAATACCAAGGGATCAGGAGATTTTTTGAGCCTGACGGGTACCGATGGGTTTGTAGAATTGCCTCCCGGCCCCAATACATACCCCAAAGGTTTCGTCACGACCATTTACCGCTGGTAACCTCAAAGTCATGAGTTCGACCGTTCATCACATTCATGGACCGAAAGACCCGCTCGATCGGCTGGGCCGTCCGTTGCACGACTTGCGGATTTCGGTCATGGACCGGTGCAATTTTCGCTGCCCTTATTGCATGCCGAAAGAGCAATACCACGAACACTATCGATTTTTGAAGTCCCAGGAGCGGTTGTCCTTCGACGAGATCGTCCGTCTCGCGCGATTGTTCGCGAACCTGGGGGTACGCAAACTGCGCCTCACCGGTGGCGAACCGCTGCTGCGCACCAACCTTGCGGATTTGATCGGCGATCTGAGCGATGTTCCGGGGATCGACGACATCGCACTCACCACCAATGGCGTACTTCTCGGACAACACGCCGTCGATCTACATGCCAACGGCCTGCGCCGCGTGACGGTGAGTCTCGATACCTTGGACAAGGAAGTGTTCGCACGCATGAGCGGCGGCTACCACGCGCTCGATCAAGTTTTGCACGGCATCGATTGCGCTATTGCGGCCGGCCTCACCCCGGTTAAAGTCAATGCAGTAATCGAGCGCGGTTTGAACGACCACACAGCGCTCGATCTCCTCGAGCGCTTCCGCGGCTCGCCCGTCATCGTGCGCTTCATCGAGTTCATGGACGTCGGCAATCGCAATAACTGGCGCCCGGACTTGGTGGTGCCGTCACGCGAACTCGCCGCACGGGTGCATGCGCGCTGGCCGATCCATCCGATTTCGCAGAACTACACGGGCGAAGTCGCGCAGCGCTGGCGTTTTGACGACGGCGCCGGTGAAGTCGGATTCATCTCGTCGGTATCGCAACCCTTCTGCGGCGCGTGCAGCCGCGCGCGCCTGTCGTCGGAGGGAAAATTCTATACCTGTCTGTTCGCAACCCAGGGTCTCGACCTGCGTGCGCCGTTGCGCGCCGGCGCCGCCGATGCGGATCTTTTGCAATTGATCCGCGGCGTTTGGCACGGCCGCACCGACCGTTACAGCGAACAGCGCGAGGAGTTGCGGCGTGTCAAGCCGGAAACCAAGAAAATCGAGATGAACTACATCGGCGGCTGACCCCATGACCTTTACTCATTTAGATAGCGACCGGCATCCTGCCATGGTCGATGTCAGCGACAAGAAGGCGAGCAAGCGAACGGCCACCGCCGAAGCGCAGGTGCGATTCCCGGCAGCCGTCGCCGCTGCGCTGCGCGATAGCGGCTTGAGTTCGCCCAAAGGGCCGGTCTTCGATACGGCGATCGTCGCCGGCGTCATGGGCGCGAAGCGCACCCATGAGCTGATTCCGTTCTGCCACCCGCTCGGATTGGAAAATTGCCGCGTCAGCATCGAACTCGAGGATGACACCGCAGTGATCCGCTGCACGGTGAGCGTGCATCACAAGACCGGCGTAGAAATGGAGGCGCTCACGGGCGCCAGTATTGCGGCGCTCACCATATACGACATGTGCAAGGCGCTGTCCCATGACATCGTCATCAGCGGTGTGCGGCTGCTGGCAAAGGACGGCGGCAGAAGCAGCTATGCGTTGAAGGCGACGCCATGAAATCTGCGGCCGCTCCCGCGGTGTATGGCCTGATTCTGGCCGGTGGCTCGAGTTCGCGCATGCATCGGGACAAGGCCGCGCTGCGCTACGGCGGCAAGCACCAGCTCGATCGCGCCTTCGATCTGACCAGCCGCCACGTCGCGACGGTGTTTGCCTCGGTTCGCGCCAGCCAGACCGCGGATCCGACTCGAGCGCAGCGTCCCATGATCGTGGATTCATTTCCCGGCGAAGGGCCCATCGTCGGCATTCGTTCCGCGCTCGCCGCCCACCCCCGGGTTGCGTGGCTGGTGGTGGCATGCGACCTGCCGTTTCTGTCGGATACGGCGTTGTCGCAGCTGCTGCGTGAGCGCGATGCCGCCGCGTTGGCGACGGCGTTTCGCAGCGCCCACGATGGCTTGCCGGAACCGCTGTGCGCCATTTGGGAGCCGCAAGCGGCGGCTGCGCTGATGTCGTATCAAGACGGCGGAGGTCAATGTCCTCGAAAATTCCTGTTGCGTCATAGCGCGCATCTGCTCGAGCCGTTGGATAGGCGCGCGCTCGACAATGTCAATACGCCTGAGGAGTATGCCCACGCGTCCTCAACATTCGACACCTCCCTGTAAAGTGCCCCCATGCAGCTGAGCATTCACTACTACGCCTTGATGCGCGAGCAGGCCGGACGATCGGAGGAGACGCTCGAGACCGCGGCGGCGACGCCGAGCGCATTGTACGACGAGCTATCCGCCCGTTACGGCTTCACGCTCGCACGCGAACAACTGAAAGTCGCGGTCAATAGTGAATTCAGCGATTGGTCGCGGCGGCTCACCGCCGGCGATGCCGTGGTATTCATCCCCCCCGTGGCAGGTGGCTGATGCAGTTTCGCTTGTGCCAAACGGCGATCGATACCGGCCGGGCGCGGCGTGAGCTTCTAGATTTGGGCGCGGGAGGCTACGTCGCCTTTGAAGGCTGGGTGAGGGATCACAACGAAGGTCAGGAGGTGTCTCGATTGGAATACGAGGCATTCGAAGAACTCGCTGTGAAGGAAGGCGAGCGCATCATCGCCGAGGCGTTGCGACGCTTTCCCGTGAGGCACGCCCTGTGCATTCATCGCGTCGGCACACTGTCCTTGAGCGATATGGCGGTGTGGGTTGGAGTCAGTTCGACGCACCGCGGCGAAGCCTTTGATGCCTGCCGATTTATCATCGACGAAGTAAAACATCGCGTGCCGATTTGGAAGAAAGAGCACTATCGCAGCGGCGATTCTGGTTGGGTGAATTGCGAGCGGTGCGCGGCGACGCCAGGCCATACTCACGAGCCTGTGGCACTCGCCAATCCCAAGTAGGCGGCATGCAGCCCGACTATTCACGGCAAACATTGCTCAAGGAAATCGGTGCATCGGGACAAGCTGCCCTGGGGCGCGCGCGTGTTCTCGTCGTCGGTGCGGGCGGCCTCGGCAGCCCGGTGCTGCAATACCTGGCGGGAGCCGGAGTGGGTTGTTTGGGAATCGTCGATGCCGACGCGCTCGAGGCCAGCAATTTACACCGTCAGCCGATCTTTTCCCTGGCGGATGCCGGCGCACCCAAAGTCGAACTGGCGCGGGCGGCCGTCCAACGAATCAATCCGAGCGTGCAGGTCGAGTTGCACGCCTCGCGTCTCGACGCGAGCAGCGCCCTTGAGCTGATTCGTGCCTATGACGTAGTCATCGATTGCACCGACAATTTCCGCAGCAAGTACCTGATCAACGACGCAGCGGTCATCGCCCGACGTCCCGCAATTTTTGCGAGCGTCTACCAATACGAGGGTCAGCTGCAGGTCTACAAGCCGGAGATGCGCCACGCGTGCCTGCGCTGCCTGTGGCCCGATGCGATCGCCGATGGCGTAGTGGGTAACTGCGCCGAGGCGGGGGTCTTGGGCCCGGTACCGGGCACCTTCGGCACGCTGCAGGCCTTGCTGGCGCTGAAGATTCTGTTGCGTTTGCCGGGCCAACTCGCGGGCGAGTTGCTGTTGGTGGATTTCACCAACTTTTCGCTGTTGAAACTCAAGGCGCCGCGCCGCGCGGAATGCCGCGCCCCCGATTGCGCGCATATTCGCGAGATCGCCGGCGAGGAGCCCGGTATCGAGATTGCGCTCGGCTCGCTTTCGCAAGCCGCAATGCACGGCCTGGAGGTGATCGACATCCGCAGCGACGAAGAATTCGCGGCGCAGCCGACCGCGGCGCGGCACATCCCCATGTCCGCGCTGCTGGCGGATCCGCATCTGCTCCTCGCGGCGCGCGAATTTCTACTGGTATGCGCTTCCGGCAAGCGCAGTCTGGCAGCGGCCCGCGAATTGAGACAACGTGGGCTTGCGGTGCGCTCACTCGCCGGTGGTCTTCGATCCTTGGAGAACTGATCTTGCGCTTCGACAGCAAACTGCCGGACGTCGGCACCACGATTTTCACTGTAATGTCGCGCCGTGCGCTCGAGGAAGGCGCGCTCAACATCGGCCAGGGTTTCCCCGATTATCCCATCGATTCGCGCTTGGCCGCCGCGCTCACTGCCGTCGTCGGTGAAGGGCACAACCAGTATGCGCCGATGGAAGGCGTGATTGCGCTGCGCGAGCAGATTGCTGCGAAGCTCTACAAGAGCTACGCATTGAGTTTCGACCCGCAGTCCGAGATTACGGTGACTTGCGGCGGCACCGAGGCGCTGTACGACGCGATCCAGGCGGTGGTCGGTCCCGGCGATGAAGCCATTATCTTCGATCCCGCTTACGATGCCTACGAACCCGCCGTGCGCTTGGCGGGTGGGCGTTGCATCCGCATTGCGCTAGCGCCACCCGCGTTTCGTTTCGACTGGGACGAGGTTCGCCGCTCCTTGAGCGATCGCACCCGGCTGATCATCATCAATAGCCCACAGAACCCGAGTTGCACCGTCGCGGAGCGCGATGATTTGGACGCGCTCGCCACGGTGATCCGCGATCGTGCCATCACGGTTCTGGCCGACGAGGTCTACGAACATGTGCTGTACGACGGCCGGCGCCATGCGTCGGTCCTGGCGCATGCAGAACTTCGCGAGCGCAGCTTCGCCGTATTCTCTTTCGGCAAGACCTTGCATGCCACCGGCTGGCGAATCGGCTATTGCGTGGCGCCGCCGGCATTGACGCGCGAGTTGCGCAAGGTGCACCAATTCAACAGCTTCAGCATTGTCTCGCCGCTGCAATACGCCATTGCGCGCTATCTTGAAAGCTACCCCGACGCGTGGGCGGGGCTCGCGGCGTTCTTTCAAGCCAAGCGCGATCTGCTGGTGCGGCACCTGCACGGCTCGGGTTTCAAACCCATCGTGGCGGCCGGCACGTACTTTCAATTGGTCGACTATGGCGCGCTCAGTCGCGACACGGACATGAACTTCGCCGATCGGCTGATTCGCGAGGCGAAGATCGCGACCATCCCGCTGTCGCCGTTCTACGCAACGCCGCCGGCGATGACCCTGCTGCGGCTGTGCATCGCCAAACGCGATGCCACTCTGGAGGCGGCGGCCGAGCGGCTGTGCGCGTTTGCCGACGCGGTTGGTTAGCGATCCGTGGTGGCGTAGCGGCGCGGCGCCGAGGTCAAGCTTTGCCGCTGCCGAATTCTCGCCGCATCCATCAACATCCGCCCCGCCCAACGATACACATTGTTCTCTTTGACGGTGCGCCGCATCAGGCTCATGCGATTGCGCCGTTCGTCGCGCCCCATGCGCATCGCGATCTGCATCGCCTCCGCCGTCTCCGTGACGTCGAACGGATTGATCAACACGGCTTCGGCCAGTTCCCGCGATGCACCCGCAAAGGTGCTCAAGATCAGCACGCCGTCCTCGTCGTCGCGCGCCGCGACAAATTCCTTGGCCACGAGGTTCATTCCGTCGTGCAGACTGTTGACCAGGCAGAAGTCCGCGGCCCGGTACAGCTCGAAGATGCGCGGCGGGTCCTGGTGCTCGTCGATCAGCACGATCGGCCGCCAGTCGCCTTCGGCGAACTTGGCATTGATGCGCTCCACTTCGGCGTAGGTTTGCTGCTGCAGCGCCTGATACGCCGCCAACTGGCTGCGTGACGGCGCGGCCACCTGCAGCAAGCAGATCCTGCCGCGGTGCCGCGGATTTCTGTCCAGCAGTGTTTCGAGGGCGTGGAAGCGCTCGATGATGCCCTTGGTGAAGTCCCAGCGTTCCACGCCCAAGCCGATCACCACATCCGCCCCAATGCGATGCCGCTCGCGCACCGCCGTCCGGCAGGTGGCGACGTCGGGCAGGCCCTTCAGCCAGCGCGGCGGCCACTCGATCGAGATTGGATACGGAGCGACGCGGCAAACATGTCCTTGCAAAGTCACGGTCATGTGCTCGTGATCGATTTGGCATTCGACGAAGCGGTCGACCGAGCCCAAGAAATTCTGGCAGTGATAGCGGGTGTGAAATCCCAGGATGTCCGCGGACAACATGTGCATCAGCATCTCGCGTTTCCACGGACATACCCCGAAAGTCTCGGCATTGGGCCATGGGATATGCCAGAACAGGGCAATCGTTGCTTTGGGAATTTTCTTGCGGATGAGTTGCGGCAGCAGCGCGAAATGGAAGTCCTGGATCAGCACTACCGGACTGTCGCTGCTCGATTCGGCCGCCACCACGTCGGCGAATTTCGCGTTGACCTCTTCGTAGGCGTGCCAATCGCTGGCGCGGAAAGCCGGCCGAACGTAGGCCAAATGGCACAA